>NZ_DANC01000003.1:117037-128136 GCF_002499755.1 Methanoculleus sp. UBA291
GGGAGGTGCACCCGGCGAAACGGCGGGTGCATGAGAAGAACGAAGTTCTTCGAAAGGCGTCCCCCTCCCGGCTGAGGTGTTTCGGGAGCACCTCTGACTCAAACGTGCTTCCTTGCGATATCCAGCATCACCTCTCCTATGGGTGTCATCAAAGTCCTGCTCCGTACCGATGCAAAACCTGCTTCGATCATGGAGCCGGCAATTATCCCTTCATTCAGTCCCGGGTTATCCCAGTAAAGTGCAGGCATGAGCGTTCCGAGCACCATCTCTTTCGGTTTTGTTCCCTCGTCTGTTTTTCCATCTGAAAAACTGACAAAGACCCCGCCCGGGTTAAGAGAATCATGGATCTTCGTTATCACTTCGTTCATCCTGTCTTTGGCAAAATCGAGAGTCATCGAGGCCCAGACCAGGTCATAGTCCTCACCGATAGGACCGGTGATGTAATCACCCTGCAAGACTTCTATCCTGTCGCTCATTTCATAATCTTCCACCACTCTCTCGGCAACCCGGGCGACAGCCGGGCGGTCAAAGAGAACCGCAGTCATGGACGGATGGCTCATGGTCATCGATATGCCGAAGAGCCCCGGACCGCAGCCGAGGTCGAGCATCTTCTTAAACGAAGGATACTCCGGCAACGAATATACAAGACGCGTTGCCAGCTGCACCATTCCTGAACGCTGGTAATTTACCGATAACTTCGCCTGCCCTGCCCACATCTCTTCGGACTCCTGCGACCAGGACCTCACTATCTCCGGCATGCACCGTTCCCCCGGGCCGTTTCGTACAAGATTGCAGATATCGCCGGATGACATGTTGTACCACTGATAGCAGGACAACAAGAAATCTCCGAGATAGATGTCGTTTTTTACCGCAAGAAATTCATCTGCGACAGATGAATTCTTAAACCGACCGTCTTTCTTCTCAATCAGGTCCAGTGAGGCCAGTGAATTCAGAAAAACTGAGGTTTTTGTGGGGTTAAGGTGCAGTCCTTCCGCCAGTTCTTCAGGGCTTTTCCACTCGGAGAGCTCCTGAAACACTCCCAGTTCTATTGCTGCAATGAATATATTTGTCTCCTGATTTGTGAGTAATCTGCCGTATAATTCCTTGAAATCATTCTTTACTTCGGGTATTTTTTTCATGAATGTACCCCCGGGGAACTCGGTGTGCGAATGGGGGACTCAAGCGTCCATCCTCCCGCCACCTCCTGTTTCTAATATCTCCTGAAGTACCGCCCCTTTTCTTTACAGGGCTCTTTATGTGGTCCGGATTCGGTAACTCTACCGTCTTTTGGCATAACTTTCCTGTCAACATCCGCGATAGTACTTACCCGGTGTGCCAGGATAGTAGCCCTCTTATGCCCGGCCGGTTCAATCATTCTTGAAAGACCGGGGCATTTTGCAGTTTCCATCATTTATTCTCGTCCTTTTTTCCATTGATGCAAAGTTTCTGTGTTTTTACGAGAGCGGCTATGTTTCACCGCAGAATTCTGTCTTACCGCTTTTTTTCAACAGATTTTGAACTGCTGCCGATGCATTTGCCGCCATAATTTCTTTTCATTGTCGGGTGGATTGAATATTAGCCAAAATTATTTTGGATTTTTGCGGAAATTCAAAGTGAGGTCGTCCCAAAAATGTCTGCAAACCTTTGCTGTGCCTTGATCAGAGCACCCGTATGTCATGTGTTTTCCATCTGGGTCCGAACAGAGGCCTAAATGGCGAAACGGCCTTTATCCTGATATCGCCACGCGAGGAACAACTGCCGGCACGGCGGGAGTTCGAGAAGACGGGGGGCTTTGAGTGAGCGACTGGTCGTAGAGCCGGAGCGCGAGAAACTCGAAGAGTTTCGAGTGGGTGTCCCCCTCCCAGCCGAGATGTTTTGGGCCGACCTAAATGCGTGCGGTAGTCTCTGCATATAGGTGTTCGCGGGCGTGGGATGGCCGAGGTAGGAGACTTATGAAGAAGTATCTCCCGTCAACTCTTTACAGGGTTCCCTGCAAACCCCACCGCCAGGCCCACGAAACCCGAGGTGAACGGCACGGTCGCACGGTCGAACCCCGATTCGGTCAGCATGTCCTGGAACTCCGAAACGGTGGTGAAACCGGGCATATTCGCCTCACGTTGCGCAATCATACCCCGGACAACGTCGTCGGGGGCTCTCCCACGTTTCATGTTCCGGCACCAGATCTCCCTCTGGATCTCCTCTTCCCAGTCGTGCCTGGCGCGGAAGATATCCCCGCAGATGAACCGCCCTCCGGGCGAAAGCGCCCGTAACGCCCGGCGGGCGACCAGAACCCGCTCCTCTTTTGAGACGTGGTGGAGGCAGAGCGAGGTGACGATCGCATCGTAGCGGCCCTCCGGCCATGCATCCCGGAGATCCTGTGCAAGAAACCTGACCTCCGCAAGTTCCGGCTTTGCCGCCGCCTTCTTCAGCATCTCCGGGGAGAGATCGATCCCGGTTATCTCCGCACCGGGACACTCCTCCCGTATCATCGCGGTGAGGATTCCGGTCCCGCAGCCAAGCTCAAGGACCCGCCGGGGATGGGGAGGCAGGTAATCGACGATGGTGGCAAGGAGGAGAGGCTGGCCGGGAACGATAGCCCTGATGATACGGTCGTAGTCTTCCGCCTCCATGACTCCGTGGACCTGGTACGTTTCGTTCATCCTTCACCGGCCTTCCTGTACGATTGTTCTATGTCGTGAGAAAACTCCAGAATAGAGTGATAACTAATTGCATTCATTTCATACGTAATCTGAATGAACAATTATTAAATATTATCTTTACAGACGCTAATCCATGGATGCAGAGACCCATTCTCACTGCAAATACTATAACATCAAAAACGACTTCTCCGTCGCCGACCTTGCCGCATTCCACGGCCACCTTGGCCCATATATCGTCCTTGGATACCGGATCGGGAAGTATGTCCGGAGTAACTTCTGTGGCGACCCGTTCAGGATGAAGGCCAGAGTCCACTGCGCCGGGACGCCTCCTCAGTCCTGTCTGGCAGACGGGGTCCAGCTCGGGAGCGGGTGTACGCTTGGGAAGCGTAACATCGAGATCGTCCCCTCGGAGACCGTCGCTTGCGTTTTTGAGGCGGAGGGGAGAAAGATTACCGTCATTCCGCGCCCGTTCCCCCTCCCGAAGCAGGATATGGACTACGAGGCTTCAATCGAGGCCGTGGCCGAGGAGATGTACTGCCAGCGCGACGATGAACTCTTCGACCTCTCCTCGTCCTGAAGGGCCATGACTTCATCGGACCCTGTCATCAGGCTTGAGAACGTGTACACCGCTTATGAAGGGGCTGATCGCCCCACCCTGACGGACATCTCCCTCTCGATAGGAAAGGGGGAGTTCGTGGTGATAGGCGGCCCGAACGGGGCCGGGAAGACCACGCTGCTCGAGACAATCAACGGGATGCTCCCCATCACTCATGGGAGAACTATCGTATGCGGACAGGATGTGCGGGAGGACGGGGTGCAGGTGCGGTGCCGGGTCGGCTACCTCCTCCAGAACTTTGCCTTTGATCCGCTTACACCGTTCACGGTCGAGGAGGTCGTCCTTATGGGGCGCTTCGGGATGATCGGACTCTTTCGGAAGCCCCGGACGGAGGACTACGAAGCGGTGGCAAGATCCTTGCAGTTGCTCGGCATCGAGGATCTCGCTGCCCGACCCATTGGACAACTCTCCGGCGGGCAGCAGCAGAAGGTGCTCATGGCGCAGAACCTGGCCCGCAATCCTGAGGTCCTCCTTCTGGATGAGCCCTTCTCCAACCTGGACATGTTTGCCCGGGAGGAGATCAACCGCCTCCTCGCCATCCTTGTCCGGAGCGGGGTAACGGTGCTGATCGTCTCTCATGCCTTCGATGACCTGCCCGATGGGCCGGTGCGGGTTGTGGTGATGCAGGAGGGGAAGATCGTGGCCAGCCGGGAGTGCTCCCCGGAAGAGGTAGAGCAGGTCGTCCGGAGTGCCGGAAAGGGGGCGTCGCATGCTTGAGTTCATCATTCAGAACAACATCGTCTGCCATGCCGTGGAGGCCATGCTCTTCGCTTCCGTCGCCTGCGCCGTCCTCAGCGTGATCATCACCCAGGTGCAGATCTCCTCCATCGGGTTTACCATGGCCCATGCTGCCTTTGCCGGCGCGGCGGTGGGGATGTTCCTCTCCCTCAATCCGACCGTCTGTTCCATCGTCACCGGAATCGGCGTCGCCTTCCTCATCGGCCCGCTCTCGGATAAGGCCCGGGTCTCTCCCGATACGGCGCTCGGGCTGCTGTTCGGGATCTGCATGGCCGTGGCCATCTTCTTCATCGCCTACATGCAGACCCTCGGGCAGGGATTCTCCGCCATGGGCCTCCTCTTCGGGGACGTTATCTCTCTCTACCGCGAGGAGGTATACCTTCTCGCAGCCATCTGTATCGTGGCGATCGCCGTTATCGTTATCCTCTACAAGGAGATCACCGCGATCATCTTCGACAAGCGGATTGCAGAGTCGGTCGGGGTCCGGGTGAAACCGGTTTATTATGCGATGCTCTTTGTCATTGCACTCACCGTCTCTTTCTGCCTCCCCATCATCGGGGGCCTCCTCCTCTACGTCTGGCTGGTTACTCCGGCGGCAGTCGCTCTCCAGTTCTGCAACCGGCTGTCCGCGATGTTCGTGGTCGCGCCGATTGTGGCTGCAGTAGTCAGCATATCCGGCGCCCTCGTCGGCCTGGAATATTCCCTCCCGGTCGCCCCCCTGACCGCCGTTCTCTTCTCCGTCGTCTTCATCGTCGCGGTGTTCCTCTCTCCCCGGCGGCGCGTCACGTTTCGAAAAACTTAATATTAAAGTCATAACTATTCTCAATATGTATAAAATTCATATTTTATCTCTCCTACTATTCTTGCTTTTCATAACACCGGGGGCGAGTGCCCTTTCGGTGGTCTCCACGACTACCGTTCTCTGGGACCCGGCCCAGTATATCGGCGGAGAGAAGGTCGAGGCCATCTACATAGCCGATCCGACCATCTGCCCCCACATGCAGGCAGACATCATCCCAAACCGTATCCAGCTGGAGAAGGACTTCATCCGTGATGCCGACCTCTTCGTTGCCCACAACGGGTCGGTCGATCAGTCCTATGTGATGCCGTATGTCTCCGACTTCATGGCTGCCAACGACTACGGCACGGTCGAGTGGGTGACCCTTGAGAATCCCTCTATGACCTGGAACACGCCGTCGGGAGCAAAAACCCTCTCCCGCGAGGTAGCGGGATGGCTGATCGCTGCAGACCCGGCAAACCGGACCTACTACGAGGCGCGGCTGAACGATTACCTTGCAGAGATCGACGCTGCGGATCTGACCTCGGAGGAACGGGAGGCAATTCCCGGACGGGATGCCGTAGTGATGGTCTGGCAGCAGGATGCGGCGATCGAGTGGCTCGGACTGAACCTGGTGTCCATCTATGCACCGGACTTCTATCAGGGCGGACGATTCACGCCGCAGGCCGTCGTCAGCGATATCTACAACAATCCCGAAAAATACCGGAACGTGAAGTACGTCATCGAGAACATGCAGTCGGGAGAACTGGCAAAGGGCCTTGAGGAGGCGCTTCACGACAACGGGGTGCCTGCGGAACGGGTCATATTCACCAACTTCCCCAAGTCGCTCCCGGGCGTCGACTCGCTCCCCGACGTCATCCGCTACAACAAGGGCCTGGTCACCCCGGTGCAGGCTGCGTCGGAAGAGGCGGCTGCCGCATCGGCAGAGACCAGAGCCCCGCTCCCCGGAACCCTGGCCGTTGCGGCGGTCTTGGGAGGCGGCGCCCTCTTACTGTTCGCCCGGAGGCGGTAGTAACTACTCTCCCTGCTATCTTTTGACTATGGAGGAAAAGTCATGGAGCCACAGAGTGAACTCAAGAAAACCGGCGTATCGCCGTCGAACTGCCGGGATGGTGGGGATACCTGCCAGGAGATTGCATCTGGATGCCGTATCGCCACCGTTTCCTGGAAGAGAGCATCATGAATGTCGACCTGAATCCCATCGGGTACGTCTCTTCGCCGTATATGAAGAAGGAGGATGCCCCGCGGCAGGGCAGGCTGACCGACACCGAAGCTGAGATCGTCATCGACGAGCGGTACCTCCCCGGCCTATTCAGGAGCGAGGAGAAGAAGCACCTCTTCGTGCTCTGCTGGTTCGACCGGGCCGACCGGAGCGTGCTCCGCGCAACGCCCCCGCACAACCCGGTGGAGCACGGCGTCTTTGCGACCCGCTCCCCCAATCGACCGAACCCGATCACCTCTCGCTCGTCGACATCGTCGACATAACGGGCGGGAGAGTCCGGGTCCGGGGGCTGGATGCCCTCGACGGGACGCCGGTCCTCGATATCAAACCCTATTCGGAGGAGATCGACTGCCCGAAGTGAGGGGATGCGAACAGAGGTCCGGCAGTTTGCATATCCGGATGGTATTAGAACATTTTTACGGATTGCCCCAGATGCGCTCCGGTGTTTGAAGGGTACCGGGTGACCGGAAGCAGCCTTGCAAAAGAGCGGACCTTCACTTCAATCCGGTCGGCCGTGCCGTGTCGGCAAGCATGGGATCAGCGTGACGCCGGGTGTTCGGGCCGCATGAACGGCATCCGCTCCCGGACCCGCGGGGATATGGGCATGCCGCCCGATGGACGTATCTTTGAATCTTACGGCATCATCCACGCGGCCGAAACGTCCGGGAAGGACACCGCCCGCCTTCTCCGTCGGTGTCGGTCTTTTTCATAGAGAGGGCGCAGTCGCTGCAGGTCGGCATGAAAATCTTTTTCCGGCCTGATTACGAATCCGCCTTCTCCCACCAGATCTTCACCCGGGTCGAATCCCCCGGGACGATAACGGAATCTCCCCAGACCTGACATACCGCCCCAGGTACCGCCTGAGCACCTCTTTCTGCTCCCCGGTCACGAAAAACACCTCGGCGCGAAGTAGTCGACCGCCTCGTCGAGGTCGGCAAAACGGTTGACGTGCCGGAGGGGGAATGTCTCGATATTCGGATAAATGCCCATCGAATACAGCACATTGTAGAGGGTGTCACACTTAGGGGAGGAGGCATACGGCGAGCCGTGGAGGATAGGCCAGAGTTCCCGCGACATCGCGTCCCATGATATCGGCGTGGTATTCCCCCACAGGGCAGCATTGCGGACCCCGGCTTTCGAGACCGTCGAGATGAGCACCACGGGAAGCGGCAGGGCGTTTTCAGTTTGTGCGGCGATAGTTGCATGAGTATGACTATTTAAAGATTATTACTACTCCCGTCAGCCCCCCGTCATAACCGGAGAACCGGTAGGTACGGAACGTGTCCCTGCAGTCATGTGCTACTAATATTACGTTATATCATATATTTTGGAATTCTAAGGCTGAAATATAATTATTTATTAGATTGTAAATCCAGAATCTTCATATCTCCAGGACGCGCTGCCGTGCAGAGATCCCGGGAAAAGCCATGTACGAGAGTATCATTCAAACGGTGGTGCTGGCGGCCGATCTGCTCGGCGAAACGGTCCCGATGATGATCATCGGCGTCTTCCTGGCCGAAGTGCTCGTCGCCCTGAATGTCGCCGGGAGGATTGCGGCCATCTCCCGCCCGCTTACCTCGTTTGCCTGTCTGAAGGAGGAGTGCGGTACCAGTTTTCTCATGGCCTTTGTCTCCCCCCCTGCCGCCAATTCCATGCTGGTGGACTATCATACACAGGAGATCATCACCCAAAAGGAACTGATCATCGCAGCCACCATGAACTCGTTTCCGACGGTCGTCATGCACTGGCGCTACCTCCTCCCGGTCTACATCCCGCTCCTCGGTATCCCCGGCCTCATCTACTTCGGCCTGTTGATGTTCGTCGGCCTAGCAAAGACTGTGGTTATCATGGTCGTCGGCCGGACCGTTCTCGACCCCCCTCCACGCACACCGGTCGGTCCCGCGGAGGAACCGGCCGTCACGACGTTCCGGGAAGCACTGCGAACGGCGTGTACGTCCTCCAGAAAGGTCCTCGGGCGCCTGCTCTCGGTCACCGTCCCCACCATCATCATCGTCGCGTTTCTCCTCAACGCGGGCGTCTTTGACCGGCTTGCCGGGATGATGCAGGGCGCCGGAGCGGTCTTTCCCGTGCCCCCGGAAGGTTTCGCCATCATCGCGGCCCAGTTCGGCAGTTTCGTAGCAAGCGCGGGCGTCGCGTCCGCCCTGCTCGCCGCGGGTGATATGACCTGGCAGCAGGTCATCCTCACCCTGCTCGTCGGCAACGTCCTCACCAGTGTAACGCGGGGTATCCGCTGGCTTGGTTCATCCTACGTGGCGATCTTCGGGTTGCGGACCGGGACGGAGGTTATGCTCATCTCGACGGTACTCAGGAACGGCATCATGGTCATCCTGGTCGTGGTGCTGGCTTACGGGTTTGGGTGGGGGTGATCGCCTTCCCGACGATTCTCTCCGCATCTCACCCATCCTGCACCTCCCGGATCGCCCCGATCTCCGGTATATTCATCCCGCCGAGCAGCTCGACGATCGCCTGCACGTAGGGCTCCTGCCGGGTACAGCTCGGCGACGCGCGGGGGTCGCTCCGCTGCCCCCGCCGCCCCATCTTCGCATGGCCGGTGGCGATGTAGTGCAGGAAGTCTTCCTTGGGGAGACCCCACCGGCAGTTGACCTGCAGCCGGACGATGTCGGGGTTCTTCGGGTTCGGGAAGAGGACTGCTCGCGTCCCGGGGAGCGGGACCGGATCTCCGCTGTTCGATGCGGCGAGATCGAGGACCCGCAGCCAGAGCCGGTCGCAGGCTTTCTGCGCGTGCGGGCAGACCCGGCAGTAACGGTTCGACGGCGGCGTGCCGTCGCCGATGTAGCGGCAGCAGAAGTGAGGGTCCATGACGGTTACGCCTCTGTGCAGTCATTTGAGGGGCCACAAACCGCGGTTTCGGCGGCCGATCGGCTCTGATCGTTGCGTGTCACCGGTGTCGCACAAGAATTTTTGTGGGACACAACAGTGCATTTCATGCCGCACCAAAGTTGTTGTGGGTCATAGGCGTCCCGCAACCGCTTCCCGGAGATGGTTTGTGTATACTCGAGTATACACAAGATCCGTTGTGGATATTGGATCGGGGTTTTGATATACACAAATCTGCTTGTGGATATCTGGATACTCACAACCGGTTTCCCTCGGTGATGGCGAGCAGGCGCGAAAATACGTATGTCGTGGCACGCCGCCCCCCGTCCTCCGCGAGGACGGTAATGATGTCCTGTTCACGGAGTTGTTGAAGAATCCGATTTGCCGGCTTTTTGCTGCTCGGTATCTTTCGTCTGGTTGGAAGAGAAACACACGGCCGTTCCGACATTCTTTTATCCTCAGGAATGACAGCCGCTGGTATGAGTGCACTCTCGACAGGCATGCCGGCACCTGACTTCTGCCTCCCGGACGAGGATGACCAGGAGGTCTGCCTCACAGATCTGCGGGGTGCCTATGTGGTCGTCTACTTCTACCCAAAGGACAATTCATCGGGGTACATGCTCGAGGCCCGATCCTTCTCCGATGAGATGGAGGTGTTTGCCCGTCAAAACACCCCGGTCTTTGGCATCAGTCCGGATTCAATCAAGAGCCACAAGCGGTTCTCCGAGAAGCAGAACCTCTCCGTCCGTCTCCTCTCGGACCCCGATCACCGGATGATCGAGGCGTATGGCACCTGAGTCTCAAAGAAACTGTACGGGAAGGAGTACATGGGTGTCGAGCGGAGCACCTTCATCGTCGATCCCGAGGGAAAGGTTGCTGGCGTGTGGCGGAAGGTGAAGGTGAAGGGGCATGTGGCGGAAGGTGATGGCGAAGCTCGAGAGCCTCAAAGCCGGGGCCTAGGAGATGCGGGTCTTTTTCGTCGTCATCGGGAGGGGCTGTCCGACCGGTGGTGCAGGCAAGTTCGCGGGACATCCCGTTGAATGTCTCAGGTCGAGGAGTTCATCGCCGCGCTGGTAGTACATCTCCTCGACCACAGCTCCGATTGAGGCTCGGAGGCCATATCCTGCTTTTGGGGGAACGGACGCGGGTGTAATACATTTCCCGTCTGTCTCAAAGACGCAAGCGACAGTCTCTGACGGAATGATCTTGACGTTCCGTTTCCCAAGCGTTACACCCGCTCCCGAGCTGGAGCCCATCTAGCGAGTCAGGGTGGGGGCACCACCCCGATGCAACCGGCCGTGGGATGTACCCACCGTCAGTCCGCCGTGCAGGTTTCCGTGAGGTCATCCGGGGTATTCTTCGGTTCCGACACCCTCAGAACGATCCCCACGAGGCAGAGGACCGCGGCGGTCAGCATTGCAGTGGTGGTGGAGCCGGTGATCTGTGCCGCATCCGTACCGCCCGTGCCCCCGGCCACGTGCAGGTGGATGCTGAAGATGAGCGCGGCGATCGAGGTACCGGCGGTCATGGCGAAGTGACGGCCGGTGTTGCTCAGGCCTGAGGCGATGGCAGCCTGCTGCACCGGCAGGCCCCGCATAATCTCGGTGTTGACGGGGCTCTGGAAGAGGGTGAACCCGAGGGTGAAGACCACGAGCGCACCGAGGATGAGCGGGAGGTTCATGGAATCTGCGAAGAGAGCAAAAGCAACAAGCCCTGTTGCCGCGACCCCGAGTCCTGCGATCGTGTAGTGGCTTCGCGGGTTCCTATCGTAGAGTCTCCCCACGAGGGGGGAGCCGACGGTGAGAATGCCGGCAATAAGCATGAACACCTGCCCGACCTGCATGGCGGAGAAGCCCCAGACATCTTCAAGGTAGAAGGGCAGTGAGACCTCCACAACAAAGAGGGCGCAGAAGAACGCCACCATGGCAAACAATGGGCGGGTGAATGCCTGCCGCCCGAGGATCGCGAAGTTGAGCAGCGGCTGGGGGTGGCGCCGTTCGGTGCGGATGAAGGCAATGATTGACGCGCAACAGGTGACCCCGATCATTGCAACAGGAATGCCGTCCACGGTATCTCCGGCGATGAGGCTCAGGAACACCATGAAGGAGGTGACCATGACGGTGAAGGTTGCGGCCCCGGTCCAGTCCATAACGAACCGGTGCGTCAGAACGGGTTTTTTAACGTCCATCGACTGGATGCCCAGGG
>NZ_DANC01000003.1:128286-135176 GCF_002499755.1 Methanoculleus sp. UBA291
ACACGGCCCGGTTACACTGGCGAGGGCGATGGTGCCCCCGAGGATGCCCATGGCTTTTCCCTGCCCGTCGGCCGGGTAGAGTTCAAAGACGATGACCATGACAAGAGCGGCGGCCATCGCTGCTCCCAGACCCTGAAGGATACGCATGCCGATGAGTACCGGGAGCGTCGGGGCAAGGGCGCACCCCAGCGAGGCGATGGTGAAGAGCCCTATGCCTGCAAGGAAGATGCGGTTTTTGCCGAAATACGCAGCCATTCGTGCAAACACGAGCATGGATGCAGTCATGGCCACCAGATAGCCGGTTATAGTCCACTGTGATAAGGCGATATCCGCGTGGAAGGCCGCGGTGATCGTCGGCAGGGCGATGGTGATGACGACGCTGTCCAGGACGGTCATGTACATGCCCAGCAGAGCGACGACCATCACTATGTTCCGGGCAGCGTTACTTGTTGTCGGGGCATGCGGAGAATGGATACCGGTCTTCATATGTTTCCTCCCCCGGTACCCGCCGGGCCCGGGGTGCACTGATCAGCGGTCGGTTCGAAAAGTATTCAATCACTTACAACTCATGTGGGTTGTAATGTCGGAGAGGATCGTCGAACTCCTCAAAACACACGGGTTCTCCGAGTATGAGGCAAAAGCCTACACGGCCGTTGTCGGCCTCGGGCGGGGGACCGCACGCGAGATCTGCGAGATCTCCGGCGTGCCGCAGGGGCGTATCTACACAGTGCTGCACTCGCTCTCCGATCGGGGATTCGTGGAGGTTGAGGCAGGTTCGCCCACGTTCTACCTCGCGGAGGACCCGGCCGAACTCTTCATCGCCCTCAAGGAGGAGTACTGTGAGTCCATCGACGTGCTGGTGGGAGAACTCAAAAGCCTCCACGTCGAGGCGCACCTGCCCTCCCCCATCTGGTCCATCAGGAACGAGCGGGGCATCAGGCACCGCCTGAGGATGCTGATCCGGGACGCCGGGGAGGACATCATCATGATCGCCCGCGACTCCGGCGCCCTCCAGGCCATCGCCGACGACCTGAGGGCGGCCAACAGACGGGTGAACCTTACCGTCCTGGTGCCCGACCGGGCACCGTTCGCGGGCATCGGGCTGCGGGTGTTTCCTATGAGTGTTGCGCTCTTGAACCTCTTCAGGGAGATGCTGGAAAAAAAGCCGGGGATGAAAGACCCCACGTGGGCCACGGAGCTCTTCATGATCGTCGATGGAGTGAGCGCCATCGTCGTTGGCCGCCGGGCCGGGGTGAGGTCTGCGACGGTCTTTTGCATGCCCGCGGTCTGCTTTATGATCCGGCGGCTGATCGAACTGCTGGAACCTGCGGTGCGGGGCGAGGAGGACCGGGGCACAGAGAAAATCGGG
The DNA here is from genome assembly GCF_002499755.1 of Methanoculleus sp. UBA291. Classification (NCBI taxonomy): domain Archaea; kingdom Methanobacteriati; phylum Methanobacteriota; class Methanomicrobia; order Methanomicrobiales; family Methanomicrobiaceae; genus Methanoculleus; species Methanoculleus sp. UBA291. Next base: position 129,656 of record NZ_DANC01000003.1, read on the forward strand.
TCCGGCTGTGAGCCGCCGGCGATGACCCCCTGACCCGCGATCTGGCCGTCCACGCGGTCTTCCGCGGCCGCGACCTCGGAAAGACTACACGGTTCTGATGGTCTACCGGCCCGCCGCCGCTCTGATCCTCGGGGTTTCGGTCGTCCCCTCCCTCTACTTCGTCGACGGCGACCGCCGGGTGGAGGTCACGGTAGGCGAGGTGTGGATTTTTATGGTGATAGGCCGTGAAATCAGAAAATTGAGGAGAGGAATCGCTGACGGCGGTTAAGGTATCGACACCTCTGACTTCTTCAACCCCTTTCGGGGTTCTCACGAACGTGTTCATGATATCGTCTCCGTTTTGCGGCTGATTCGATCGAATCTTCCGCCTTCCTGCACTACCTACGGGGATGTTGCCGTATGCACGAGTCGGAGACCCGGGGGTGAAATAGTTCCGGACTGCTCCGAAGTTGCCTGCATGAAGCCGGGGTGATGCCGAACCTCGAACCAGCAAGTGCTGGTAACTTTCGGAAGCGTTCAGCCGTCATCGGGAGCGGGCGTCCGATCCGGCGGGGCAGGCAAGTTCGCAGGCGCGGCAATGGTCGATTCTACCTCTCCCGGAGTTCTTGTCGGCGTTCATCCGCGCCATACACCGGTCCCGGCTGTATCTCCCGGTGCAAAAGGCATCCATCGGGCAGGCACGGGTGCAGTATTGCTCGCAGCCGGCACAGGGGAGATCGCTTTCCGGGGGATTCCGGGCGGGACAGTCCAGATCGGCAAAGACCGCCCGGAACCTGACTCGCGGCCCGTATCCCGGGACGAGAACGAGGTTGTTTCTCCCCATCCTCCCGATGCCTGCCATGCAGGCAGCATCTTTGAGGTAGATCCCGCCGTCCTGGAGCTGGTAGGGGATGACCCGGGTCCGGACGCCGTACCTCTCCTGCAGCCAGCGGCCGAGTTCTCTCCCGATCTTCGCGAGGGTCCGGTCCCCGGGCGTCCCCCGCCCCTCCTCCCAGAGGTCGAGTCCGGGGTCTTCTGGGTCGTGGTAGAGGCCGAGGACGATGTAGGTCCCCCGGTCCGCCCGCGATCCCTGTCGTCCGTCCGCGACCGCCGAGGGGCAGTCGATGAGCCTCGCCGCCGGGACGGCGCCCGCCGCGTCCGCCCCTAGTTCACGGGCCTTTCTGAGCGCCGCCTCGATGATCTCCCGGTCGTCCGGCATCATAGATGGGCATGGGGCCGGGAGGAGAAGAAGGATCGGGTGGTTCGGGTCAAACCGGCGTTTCGGGCTTTTCCAGCACGTAGGAGACCGTTCCTTCCTCGAACCCTTCGCCGGCACGGGCGAACCCGTTCTCTTCCAGCACCTTGATGGATGCGGCGAGATCCGGGTAGATCGCCGCCTCGATCCGCCGGATGCTCGGGAGGGAGAAGATCGCGGGGATGAGGTGGCGGACCGCCTCGGTCGCATATCCCCGGCCCCGGAACTCGTCGAGCACCGAGTAGCCGATGAGGACCGTGTCCCCCGTCTCCTCAAGCGTTGGGGGTGAGGCTGTCCCGCCGGTGCCGACGAGGACCCGTCCGCCAACTGCGGGGTCGTCAAGCACCCAGTACCAGGCGGCGAAGAGCGGGTCCCCGCCTTCGGTCGTCATCTGGATGAACGCCCCAAGCGTATCGTCGTCGAGTAGCGGCGGGGGCCACGACTCCGGGACGGCGGCGTCGAGGTGGCGGGCAAGTTCCCGGCGGTCCTCGCGGTCGCTCTTGAGGATTTCGAGCGTCGCCGGGACCAGGTCCAGGTGCTCGGTGCGGATGCGGGTGGGTTTCATTGTTGTTACAGCCATACGTATTGTTAGCCGTGGGATGGTTCTTATCTGTTGCGGCTCCGCCCCCGGACCCGGCCGGCAAGTGATTGGGATACCCATTCCATCATCAGGAAGTTCTGGGACCCGGTGAGAATGAACTGTCCCGGCCTCCGGTTTCTATCAAGGACGCCCTGGAGGTACGGGAAGAGTTCCCGGACCCTCTGCACCTCATCGAAGAGACCGCTCCGGTCTTTTCATAGTGTGCAAAGAAACTGCGCGGGTCCTCCTCGGCGAAGGCCCGGGTGTCGGGGTCCTCCAGCAGCACATAGGGCAACTCCGGGAAGACGGCTCGCACGAGCGTCGTCTTTCCCGACTGGCGGGGGCTGATCACGGCCACTGCTGGAAACCCGAGGGCGAGCGACCGGATCTTCTCCTCCGCCTCCCGCCGGCTCATTCTCTGTACCAGGTGGACATATTGTAAATCGTATTTGACAATTCGTCCAGGTGAACTACCCCCCGCTTGCGCAGGGGGTCTTCCCGCTCAGCCCCTTCAACCCCACGGAGATAATCACCCGCTCGTGCCCGGGGAGTCGCTTCGTCCTTCAAAAGACTGATACGGGGTGAGCATCATACTCCCCGATAAGCAAGAAGGCAGGAGCGAAGAGCCTTTTATCCCCGAACCACAATAGTGATCCATGGAGTGGTCCCGATGCCGGTAGAGGTCGATGGAAGACTGATCGATGATACGACGATCCTGCTCGATCAGCCCCTGAAGCCCGGGGAAGAGAGGGTGGTCGTCAGGTTGAAGAAACAACCTAAGAAAATGACAAAACTCTATGCCCCGGAGGAATACGTCTTGAAACTGGCCGAAAAAGATCTGGAAGAGTTATACTGATGGAGATCTCCGAATTGGAGGACGGGTCGGCATTCCTTGACACCAATATCCTCCTCTACGCCTACACGACCACGAAGTTCTCTCTGTCGTGCGAAACGCTTCTCGAAAAGGTGCAGGCCGAAGATGTTACGGGTTATGTCAATTCCACAGTCATTGACGAGTTCTTTCATAAAGCTCTTCTCACCCAGATCTACATCGAGAAGCGCCTTTCACCACGGGAGGCGATCGCGTACATCAAGAAGCACCCGGCGATCTTGAACACGCTCAACACCCCATATTCCGTGACCCGGGAGGTACTGGAACAGTACAACCTCAGAGTCCTTGATACCTCGGACATCCTGGATGATACGCTCAGGATCTCCCAGCAGTATGGATTATTGTTTTCTGATGCGCTTCATGCCGCGTCTGCACGCAGGCACCATATCGACTACTTCGTGACGAACGACCGGGATTTTGATCGGGTAGACTTCCTCACGCTGGTGCGTCCTTCTGCGAAAGAGAGCTCCTGACTGCCCATGCCGCATGCATGCTCTCTGGAAAGAGTCTCCAATCCCGTTTCAGCAATACGGGCTCAAGATCGCCCGGATAAATGATGAGACTGTATTGATCAACCTAAAGACCTCTCCGGAAAGATCCCTACACCCAAGAACGACTTGATTCACTCGGGCTGAATGAGCGGCAGATTGCTGCCGTAAACTACCTGAAGAGAAAGGGCTCCCTCTCAAACCAGGAGTATCAACAACTCAATAGCGCGAAGAAGGCGACCGCAACACGGGATCTTAAGGCGATGGTTCAGATCGGCATTCTCCGCAAAGAGGGAACGACCGGACCGGGCGTGCCTCGTTGACGTACGCAACGAGAGAGGGATAGCAAGGGACCGACAGCAGGTTCACGATGGGATCATGATGCCGGCCCCGGTTGACGATCTCTATTCCCAAAGAATCCGGGGTTCACTCCCGGAGATACCTTCCCCCGACCGGGACGAACCGCTCGGGTTTCTTGACCGTGTCGTACTCCCGGATATCCTCGAGTTCAAGCGCCATCCAGGCTCTCTTCTTTGTCTCGCCCTTCCTGACCCTGACCCCCTGCCACCGCTCCTGTTTCTGCAGGTAGGCGCGGGTTTCGTCTTTCGTGAGGAAGACCGCATCCCCGAAGGTATCGAAGAACGCGAGGGGGTCGTCGTTGACGACGATCCGCTTGATCGTCGCCTCCCCGACGTAGCCGGTATCCTCATGCGACTGATAGAAGACGAGTTTCATGCCGCTCCGGAGGTCTTTGTAGACGGTGGCGGGTTTGATGAAGACGGTCTTTCTGTCCTTGAAGAACCGGGGCATGAGGTGTTTCGGGACGGGGAAGGTGACGCCGGTAATCTCGGGCATCGGTTACGCCTCCACTCCGGCCCGCTTGAGGATGAGCTGATAATCTTCCTCGGGGATCTCGCGCATGGCTATCCTGAGGTGGCCGCTCCACATCGTCTTGTTCGTGATGAACTTGAGATAGGGGATCAGCGGTTTGAACTCAAGGGGTTCGGCAAAGACCGCTACCGGCCTGACCTTCATACGGTAAGGGAAGACCTCGTCGCCCATCTGCGGCGGGGTGATGAAGAGGCGGGAGTGATCTATGTAGGGTTCGGCGACGACCTCGTAGGCTCCGGTTATCGCGGAGGGGAGGATGGTGTCGTCCTCCTTCTCCTGCCGAACATATACAAGGATAGTGTCGCCGGGCTTCACCCGGTGCATGAGGGTTTTGTTCCGCTTGGGTACTCCCCAGATGTGCTTCGCATCGAGGATCTTCTGGTTGTCGCGGTTCGAGGAGGCGATCCAGTGGGTCATACAAAGAGATTCAGGCACCCGTATGAAAAACCTTTTGAAGCCGGTGGATAACTGTATTCTTTGTAAAGAGGAGATCTATAGCGAAAATCCAGTGTTAATGATCGAGAACTTTTGGATGGTATAACTATATAGGAAGACCCCCGCTTCAATAACTTGAATCTTATTTTTCTACCGCCGTCAGAATCCGCCTGAAAAGGATGCATTGGAATTTTGGATTAATATCTTTAGAATGTTCTTTCCACGCCGCTCTTTGACCCGTTGAAAAATGTCGTGGAGAAGTTATTCGCTCCTGGAAAGAGCGGGAGAAAGAATGAGGCCAAGGAATTTGAAGAATATATAAGAAGTTACAAGAGCGTGTTCTAAGGATTATCAACTTCAAGTTGCACCCTATCGTCCAAAAGTACGCATGCAGAGGCATACTTCGGTCTCGCCGACGATCTGGCACGGCTCTTCTGCCGCGAGATCGATCTCGTTGAACTATCGGCTATCGGAAACCCGATCTTCCGTGAGGCCGTGAAAGAGACCTGCAGGGATGTCTATGCCGTCGCGTGAGGGCAGGAAATATCTCTACGATATTGCAGAGGCTGCAGATTATATCGTACAGTTCACCGGTGGGAGGACCTTTGAAGAGTATCGCAACGATCCCATGCTCAGATCGGCTGTTGAGCGGCAGTTTGAGATCATCGGTGAAGCGCTGAACCGGCATTCTCCGGCGGGAACCGCCCCTCAGGGAGAAGATCTCCGACGCTCCCCTGATAATCGCGTTCAGGAATCGTCTGATTCACGGGTACGCAACCGTATCCGACGAGGTAATCCGGGGTGTCGTCGAAGGGTATCTGCCGGTCCTCGCAGGCGAGGTGCGGTCTCTTCTGAGAGAGAATGGATATGGCTGCCCGCGGAGACTTTTTTCCCGACTCTACAACAGGAACTCATCCCAAAAAGATCTATGAATGTTCTGTACACCCTTATCGGAGCACGCACCTCCGAAGTTTCTCTCCTCTGAACGATATCCAGGACAG
>NZ_DANC01000062.1:0-6855 GCF_002499755.1 Methanoculleus sp. UBA291
ATTGCCGGCGCTTTCCGCCGTCTCCTCCCCGGTGGGAGGGGCAGAGCCTGCGGACGTCGTCCCCGGCGTATCGGTGCATCCGGCGGCGATGCCGCCGAGCGCGACGAAAGATGCCAGAAGCAGGTAGATAATGTTTCTGTTCATAGAGTGCGGTATGGCGCCCCGGATAGTTATGCCTAGCGTTGACAACGAATTTTCGAAGCCTCGCTTCTGCCGGGCGGTCCGGCTCTCAGAGCGACATCCTTCCGGGGCGCCGTTCCTCAAGCGCCGCACGGTGTTCGGGCGTCCCGATCAACGCGTGCTCCGGAACCGCTCTCCCTTCGGCGTAGGCGAGGTAGAGGGCGCTGTTGATGAGTCCAATATGGGTGAATGCCTGGGGAAAATTGCCGAGAAATTCGTCCGTTTCCGGGTCGAACTGTTCGGGGTAGAGGCCTACATGGTTTGCGCGGTCCACCATCCGTTCAAAGAGCGACCGCGCCTCCCCGACCCGGCCCGAGAGCGCCAGAACATCGATGAGCCAGAAGGTGCAGAGCCCGAACGCTCCTTCCTCCCCCGGAAGGCCGTCGTCCGTCCGGTAGCGGTAGACAAGGCCGTTCTCCATCAGTTCGTCCATCGTCCTCTCGATCGTCCCGGCCACCCGCTCGTCGTCGGGCGGAAGGAACTCAAGCAGCGGGATGCGGAGGTTGGCCGCATCCAGATCCCGCGACCCATAGAACTGAACGAATGCGCCCCTCTCCGCATCGTAGCCCTGTTCAAGGACCTGCCTTCTGATCGCGGCGGCGTTTCGCGCCCACCGTTCCCCGTCCCCCAAAAGACCGTACTCGTCGGCGAGGTGGACCGCCCGGTCGAGCGCCGTCCAGAGCATCACCTTCGAGTAGACATAGTGGCGCCGCTCGCTCCTGACTTCCCAGATCCCGTGGTCCGGCTCTCGCCAGAGGGTGCACGCCTCGTCGGCGATCCTGCCGAGAAACCCCTTCTCCTGCCCGGAGATCCCGAACCCCCGTCGAGCGAGCTCGTAGGCGGTGTTGAGGAGTTCTCCGTAGATCTCGAGTTGCATCTGGGCGGCGGCATCGTTCCCGATCCTGACCGGGCTTGAACCCCGATAGCCCTCGAAATGAGGGAGTTCTTCCTCACGGAGGTCGGACCACCCGTGGATGCCATACATGATCCGGAGCTCCTGCTCCTCTCTTGCATACATCGCGGAGACCCGCTCCATCCAGTCAAGGAGGTCGACTGCTTCGGCTTTGTGCCCGAGAACGATGAGCGCCTGCGCCGTCATCGCCGAATCCCGGATCCAGGCAAAGCGGTAATCCCAGTTTCGCACTCCGCCGATATCCTCAGGGAGGGATGTCGTCGGTGCGGCGGCGATCGCCCCTGTCGCCGCATTCGTCAGTAGTTTGAGAACGAGTGTGGACCTGATGAGCAGCGGAAGCAGACTCCCCGCCCACTCCCCGGCGCGGACGGGCTCGCATCTGCGTGCCCACGTCCGCCACGCCTTCACCGTCCGGGCCTCCAGCATGCCGGCCCTCTCCGGTACGTAGGTCAGGTCTTCGGTCCCCCACCGGGCGATCAGGACGCGCCGTTCTCCTGCCCGCATCGGAAGGGTTGCCCTGAGGGTATGCCCGCCCTCCTCCTCGACCACCTCCGCCTCGGCGAGGCCGAAGAGCGTCATGTCGTCTCTCCCGTCCGTTGCAAACCAGCCGTCCGGAATCCGCGAGATCTGCGTCATCCCCCGGGCGTACTCGAACCTGGGAGACCACTCCACCGTTGTCTCCACGCTTCCCCGAACGCACGTAAGGATGCGGTAGAGTTCGGGCGGGGCGAGCGATCCTGCACGTCCTTCGATATCCCCGAGGAGCGGCATCAGGTCGGTCACCACGAGCGTTCCCGTTGCATCGGAGAACTCCGTCTTTAAAACGTTGGTGTCCTCGACGTACCACTGCCTGCCGCGCCCGGCTCCGGGGATCGAGACCCGGAACCTGCCGCCCCGCCGGGTATCGAGCAGGGCGGCGAAGACGCTTGTCCGGTCGAGGTAGGGGAAACAGCACCAGTCTATCGACCCGTCCATTCCGACAAGGGCGGCGGTGCGGAGGTTCCCGATGACCGCGTAATCGGCGATGGGTTTGTAACTTTCTTCCCGCATGCGGGTCACCCGAAAATCTCCGGGAGAACTTCGTTCCCGAAGTCTTCGATGAACGTTTCCTGGTTCCTGTTCACGTTGTGGAGATAGAGATGTGTAAAACCGAGATCGATGTCGGTCCTGAGCCACCGGACGTGATCTTTTGGGTCCGCGGAGATGCGGATCTTCTCGAAGACCATCCTGGGCCCGGCGAGGTCCTCCAGGGCCTCGAACTCTCCCGGCGTCCGGAGATTCTCGAGCACCGCCGCCGGGTAAACGTTGGCCCGCCACTGGTCCCATGCCCCGGACCGGGCCTCTTCGTCGGTTCGTGCGTAGGAGAGGTCCACCTTAAGGTACATTGGTTTTCCTTCGCCCCCGCCGTGCCGAAACGCCTCTACGACCTCTGCAAGGTCGTCTTTTTGCATCGCGACGGTAATGAGGCCGTCCGCCCAGCCGCCCAGCCATTCCGCGGTCGCGGGCGTCAGGGCCGCGCCGAGAAGAAGCGGCGGCTGCGTTGGCCGGGTGTGGAGACGGGCCTCGACGGTTCGAACCGGAGCGGCGATCGTCACCGTCTCTCCCGCCCAGAGGCTTCGCATGATGGTGGCGGACGCAAAGAGCCGGTCATTGCGTTCCGATTTCGGGGGCCAGGCTTCTCCGCAGATTCCCTCGCTTTCGGCCTGGCCGGTCCCGATGGCGATCCAGAACCGCCCGGGAAGCATCCCGGCGAGCGTCGCCGCCGCCTGAGCGACGATAGCCGGGTGGTAGCGGTATCCCGGCGTACAGACCACCCCGGCCGGGAGAGACGTCGCCTGCAGGGCGGCGCCGAGCCAGGCCCACGAAAATCCGCTCTCTCCCCGGACGGAGGTCCAGGGATTGAAGTGGTCCGAGGAGAGGAGCGCCCCAAACCCGGCGTCTTCGGCCTTACGTGCGAGGCCGAGGAGCATGCCCGGCGGGAACTGTTCGTGCGATGCATGATACCCGATCGTTACTTTCGGCTTCATGGCAGGGTGCGCCTCCGCTCCGGTCGATGAGGCCGGAGAGGCGGTAGACTGTACGTCCGGCTATAAAAGAGTGATGCCTGTTCACTCTTCTCGCTCAGGAGAACAGTACGGCCGTCTCGGTTGCGATATAGTAGACTGAGAAGGCCGCAAAGAAGACGCCGGCGGCAAAGGTCAGGATCACGACGGAGAGGGACGGTTTGAACTCCGCCGGGAGCGTCCGCCGGTTCAGATAGAGCGTCGCGAACGCGACCAACGGGATCTGGATCGCCTCGATGACCCCGGCTACGGCAAGAAACGTCACCGGCTCGGGTCTTGTGACGATAAGGAGAAGCGGCAGGGCTCCCATCAGCCCGAACAGGTAAACGAAGCGATAGAACCGCATCGATATCCACCCCCCGGCCGCTTTCGCCTGGCGGGCGATGAAGATCGATCCCTCTCCGAGCATTCTCGTCCATCCGTCGAGGTCGGTGACGATGGTGCTCCTGAAGGCGAAGAACGCGGCGAGGATCATCAACCAGGCTCCCGGCGGCCCCCAGACATCCCCGAGGAGCACCAAGAGCACCGCGGTCACTTCGGGACCTTCGGGAAGAAGGCCCTGCGGCCGGAGCAGTTCCGCACCCAGGACGAGGAGCGATACCAGCAGGGCGAGGACGATGCCCGAGGCGATGGCCGTGGAGACGGTCATGATCTGGACCCAGTCCCGGATGTGCTCCCCCTCTATCCGGTCGAGGTGCGTAAGATCCGGCAGATCCCCTTTCTCGACGACCGTCTCCTCCTCCTGCCCGTGTGTGAGAGAGTAGGCGGCACCATACCCCCGGGCCGTGAGCCAGTAAGAGTACCAGACGAGGCCTGCAGCGCCCGACATCAGAAACCCGAGCCACGGGAGGAGTTCGGCGAATACGGCGCCTTCGGGAAGGACCGGCACGAGACCGGCGGCGAGCGGTTCGGTGCCGGGGAAGACGTAGCCTGCGGCGGCGACCAGAGCCGTAATGATAGCGAGCGCCATCACGATGGATGCCCGTTCCACGCCCCGGTATCTGCCGAAGAAGACCAGGACGAGCGAGATCAGCAGGAGTACGACCGCCCATGCCGTGAAACCTCCGGGAAGCGCGAGGATGACGGCAGAACTCGCGGCTCCCGCCATACCGGTGATGGTGGCGGCCGCAACGAGGGTCTGGGGGAGCGCGATGAGCCAGACGCCCCAGTTCTCCGGCCCGGGGAGGCTCCGGACCCCTGAGGGAGCGACCTCCCGGTCACGGCTGCATACCACCCGATCTCGCGGGCAAGGAGCATTTTGAGGAACGCCGCGAGGACGAACGTCCAGAGGGCGGTGCAGCCGTAGAGCGAGGCGATCCGCGGGGGACCGATGCGATCTGCCGGCAAACGGATTCGATGTTCCGAAGAACGAGATCGTCATCGCCCCGGACGTCATAGGCTGCACCTGGTTAGAGGTATCGGTGTATGGATGCGGCGAGGTTGGGTCTATGACGGTTATGCTCGCAGCTCTTTCGGAGGGGAAGGATGACCATCCGGACCCCGCTCTGGTCCGCGGTCGAGGCTCTACCGTGAACGGAAGAGATGATGCTTCACAATCTTGGTCGATCGGAACCGTGGGAGCTGACACGAGGAGCGAGAGAGGTTATGACGGGTGGGTGAATGAGGGGAGCCGATGTACCTCCCGACCTTCATACCGATGCTCACTATCACTCTGGCTGGGAATCATGTCCGTGGGAGACCGATTCTGTATTTTTTGTTACGATCAAAGAGTCATTGTTAATTGTTACGATAAGCTGATCCTCATCAGTAAAGGGGAAATTTGAATCTCTATATAGTTCAGCGGGGATCGTTAAAAATCTCGTCTCTGCTTTGCCAATTTTATTCATACGTGTGGTCGCACTTTTCATAGTAACGTTTCACTGCACAAGGTATATATGTACTGAGCCATCGATTACTTAGTACTGTACAAAGTACGCTCTGGTGTACGGGAGAGGCGGAATGGATATCAGTATTGGCATTGTGGATACGGGTGCGGCGCTCCGGGCGTGTCGGAGCTTTGCCGACGTGCTTAATGAGATCGCGGCGTATCACTCGGAATTCGAACTGTTCCACGAGGGAGAGAGAGTGGCTGACAGCGTCTTACAGTCGGTACGCGCGTCCGATGCGTGTGAGATCTTTCTTACGAAAGAGGATGCTTGGGGGCAAAAGTATGGAGTGCTTGAAGCATTTATCGGCGAAGATGGAGAGCGTCGACATATTGCATCGATCTACATCGATGGGGAGCGCCATGATGCCAACGGCGGTTCAGGCTCTCCCCGGTAGCCAGGATACTATTTAACGAGTCTCTTTTAGGCTCCACATCAAGTGTCATTCTGATGATCGCAGGCCCCATCTACGCGAGGAGCTCCGGCCGTGGAAGCCGGAGGGATGATGGTCCGGTCTTCGCCTATCCAAGATCCCGATCCGTGCCTCGGGAACCGGCCGGCCAGGCGCGGTCTCACGGGATCCGTTGTCGATGAATGGGCGGGACGGTTCGTCACCGTCCCGCTCCCCTCTATGACTGTTACAACCTCTCCTGGTTGACGACCCGTCCTATAAAGAGGACCGTGCCGGAATCCTCCTCGACGATGAGGAAGACGAACGGGTGGTCCGCCCGGAAGACGGGTATCGGCATTTCGCTTCCCGGGGGTGCGGCCAGCGGAGCCACGATAACGCCGGTCGCGGCCGCCGCCTCGGTGCCCTCCTCGTTCACATCGACGAACGCTTTATGGACGATGTCGCTGACGAAGAGCTTCTTCATGCCGTCCATCCCCGAGAGGTCGGCTGAGTCGGTGAACACCGTCGGCATCCCCATCGCCGCAAGAACTCCCGGGAGGCTGTAATCCGTCTCGAGTCTGAACTTCGGGAAGAAAACATCGACCCTCCGGGAGGTCAGCGACTGGTGCAGACCCGCGACCGTCTCCGCGTCCAGACTCTCTTCCGCAGCCGTTAGGCTGTCTTCCTTCGGAAGGAGGACGAGCATCGAGACCTCACTGCCGTTCCCGCGTGCATACGGCATCTCGAGCACCTGAAGCGTATCGGTCTCCGTATACCCGTAGACCGCACCCCTGTCCGTCCGCTGCATCATCGGGACGCGCACGGTCTCGTTCGGGGCAATCCGGAAGTCTTCCTCCTCCGTCTCGTTCGCATCGAATTGCTTGACCCAGGTACCTTTGAAGTAGATCGCGTTCGTGATCACGAGCCGGGTCATGGTGTCGATTGAACCCGCCGGGAGAAGGTCGCGGATTTTATCTTCAGTTTGCTCCTCCACCCACCGGTTGATCGTCTCCCGCGACGCCTCGGGGCTACCCTTGAAGTCGAGGTTCGTGACGTTTGCCCCATACCAGCGAGCGGCCGCGGTTGTGTACTCCGGGAGGAACGAATACGTCTCCTCCGCCCAGAGAGCGTTTGCCGTGCGGAGGATGTAGTTCGCGTCCGCGCGGTTCAGACCGGCGTCGATCGCGGAGAACCCCTCTCTTTGGAGGGTATCGTTCTCGGGGAGATGCAGCACCGAGCGGATCTCGTCGGCGGTCGTGCCGTGAGCGCCCTCGTAAGTGATTGCAAGGGCCGACGAGATGCTGTAGGGCGAGAAGAAGAAGTTTTTGCCCGCATACGCCGGGTCGTTTGCGAGCCTGCTATAGAGGTCGAACGCAAATTGGTTGCTTCCTGCCGTCACATTGCCGGCGCTTTCCGCCGTCT
>NZ_DANC01000013.1:0-70299 GCF_002499755.1 Methanoculleus sp. UBA291
CCGGTGGGTTCCGGTGTCACGTTTCCGGTGGGTTCCGGTGTCACGTTTCCGGTGGGTTCCGGTGTCACGTTCCCGGTCGGTGTCGGTGTCACGTTCCCGGTCGGAGGCGGAATCTGGGCACCTGATGGGATCAGGACACCGTCGATCACGTAGACGGTGATGCTGTTCGTGATCGGGATCTGGGTCACGACGGCAATGTTGTTGATAACCAGTTGATTGTCGTCGGTGAGCGAGACGTTAACGTCCGTTCCCTCAACGGTCGGCAGCGAGATCTGGCCGTCGGTCGAATTCTGACAGAGCTGTATGAGTTCTTCGATCGTGTAGTCTCCCTGGATGACGTGGTACTCGATGATGGTGTTCAGGAGCGTCGTGTTGTTCATGATGGCCGCGAGGGTCTGATTGCCGAGCCCTTCAAACGCATCGTTGGTCGGAGCGCATACGAGGTACGTCCTGTTCTGTTCGAGTTTCTGGTCGAGAGTGGAGTTATTTAAGGCTCCAACGAACGTCGTCAGGTTCCCCTCCCCGGAAAGCCCCGCAGCGATCTCGGCCGTGATGCCCGCTCCGGTCGTCGGTTCGGGTGTCACGTTTCCGGTCGGCTCCGGTGTCACGTTCCCGGTCGGCTCAGGCGTCACATTCCCGGTGGGTTCCGGTGTTACGTTCCCTGTCGGCTCAGGTGTTACGTTCCCGGTCGGCTCCGGTGTTACGTTCCCGGTGGGTTCGGGTGTCACGTTCCCGGTCGGCTCCGGTGTCACGTTCCCGGTGGGTTCCGGTGTTACATTCCCGGTCGGTTCCGGTGTCACGCCTCCGCCGGGTACGCTTACGTTCACGAACAGCGTGTATGAGGCGTTCTCAGGAGTGTGGCCCGGAGGCCCGTAAGAATAGGTCACGTTGTCCCCGTCGGTCACATCCGTCACCGCGGGCCCGGTCGTGCCTTCCTCGCCATTCACCCAGTAGGTCCAGTTGTTCGGTGTCCCGTTTACCACCTCGTTCTCAACGTCCGTAATCGAGAAAATGCTTAAATTCCCCTCCTCCGGAGGCAGGTCTTCAGCAACCTGGTACTCGAACGCTCCGAGAACCGCGGCCCTGTCAAGTGCTCCAAGAACGGTCGTCTGTGGCACCTCATACGGTTCGGTACCGTTAATCGGTGTAATGTTCACAGACTCACCCTGGTTCAGTTCGACCGGCCCCTCTCCGATCAGGACTGCCGTGCTTGCGGCAGAAAACGACAGGAGAAGAACGAGGCACAGACTGAACAGTAAAGGTCGTTTCATACATATCCCCCCTTTCAGGCAGATGAATATCCAATGTAATATAAAAATATTGTTATAATTATGATTAAACGCCTACCCACATGGATCAGGGCCCATATTCCGGACTGCTGCGGCCGGAGAGCCCCACGGTCCCGGTCACGGGCAATTGACGGCACACCCGGTTTGCGTTCTTTCACCGGCCGCGCCTGCAAAGACAGAAGTGACGTTAAGGCTCGGAATAAAGATCGAATACTCGTGATAGAATTCAGAGGACGGCAATGGTGGTTGCCGCCCCCCATCCTTCTATTACGTTCACTGCACGTTACTCACCGTCTCGTTGAGACCCGCCTCCGGAGTCACGGTCTGGTTCTCGGCCGCCGTCAGGTTCACGCTCTCAGGCACCAGCACCCGGTCGATGACGTGAATCACACCGTTTGTCGCGTTGGTGTCTGCCTCGGTGACGGTCGCGTTCTCGACCATAACCTCGCCGTCGCTGACGCTGACGTTCAGGCTCTCACCGGAGAGCGTTGTGAGCGTCGTCTCGTTTCCGGTCTCGTTCCCGCCGAGGAGCCCGCCGAAGATATCGAGAACTCCACCGTCAGACTCGTTCCCCGTCTGGTTCCCGGTCTCGTTTCCGGTCTCGTTTCCGGTCTGGTTCTCGGTCATGTTTGTGAGGTCCGCTACGGTGTACTCACCTTCAACAACGTGATACTGAAGGACCAGGGTCAGGTTTTCGGGCTCGGTCATGAGCCGGAGAACAGTGTCGTTACCGAGGGCGTCGAACGCCTCGTCGCTCGGTGCAAAGACCGTATACGGCCCTCCGGAGTTCAGGGTGTCAAAGAGCCCTGCCACATCCATCGCTTCGGCGAACCTCGTCAGGTTCTGGTCCTGCTCGATGGCGGTGGCGACTGTCATATTTGCGGTTTCGTTATCCTGTCCGGTCAGGTTCCCGGGTGTCGTTGTTGCATTCTCGTCCCCAACCACTGCCGCCGTCACACCAAACGGCATTGCCAGAAGGACAAGGATACACACACCTAACGTTGTCCATCGTCTCATACTATCATCCCCCCCTTGGGAGGAGGGAGAGGATATATATTGAATTATATAAATCTTCGCATACTTACAACAAACACTGTTTCGGAAGAACGAACCTCAAACACTGAATATTAAAGCAGGCGTCCCGGACGGGCCGGCACCCCCGGTGAGTCCAGGAAGGCCCCGGTAATCCTTGCGCAATCGGCCGGCCCTCCCCGATTTCAAGGGTTACAGCCGTACCAGTACGGCTTTCCCCTCCGTATACTCCTCAAGCGCCCGGCTGCCGTTTTCCCGGCCGATACCGCTTGCCTTCGTCCCGCCAAACGGTACCTCCGGAGGGATCTTCAGGTGCTGGTTGACCCAGACGATCCCCGCTTCGAGGCTCTCCGTCGCCCGGGCGATAGTATCCGCGTTCCGGGTCCATACCGATGCCCCGAGACCGTAACGACTATTGTTCGCCGCACTGAGCGCCTCGTCGAGGTCCGGGACGGCGGCAATCGGCAGCACCGGACCGAAGACCTCCTCCGTGAAGAGAGCGGAATCATACGGAACATCGGTGACGAGCGTCGGCAGGAAGAAATGACCGCGCTCGTACTCTTTCCCCGCCGGGGCCCGTCCGCCCGCGACGATCTCCCCCTCGTCCCGCTCCCGGGCGGCATCGACCAGGCCGCTGACCCGCTCAAGGCCCGCCCGGTTGTTCAGCGGGCCCATGCCGACGCCGCGGTCCATACCGTTCCCGACCACAATCGCCCCGACCCGGGCTACCAGACGTCGCACGAACTCGTCCGCGATCGATTCAAAGACATAGAGCCTTTTGACCGCCGTGCAGACCTGACCGCAGTTGTAGAACCGCCCCCGGACGACTCCCTCGACCGCCTTTCCGATATCCGCATCGTCACAAACGATCATCGGGTCGCTGCCTCCGAGTTCCAGCGTGAGGTGCTTCATCGTCGGTGCGGCGTCCAGGGCGACCTGCCGTCCTGTCTCGACCTCGCCGGTAAACGAAACCTTCCGAACGCCCGGGTTCCTCGCGATCTCCCGGCCGACCGTCTCCCCCGGGCCGGTGACGACGTTCAGGACACCCGGCGGAAGGCCCGCACCCCAAAGGATCTCCGTGAGCCGCATGCAGGTCAGCGGGGCTGTCGTGGCGGGCTTTAAGACCAGAGTATTCCCCGCCGCCAGAGCCGCCCCGATCTTCCAGCCCATGATGATCGCCGGCATGTTCCAGGGGATGATCGCGCCGCAGACGCCGAGCGGGCGTCTCCTGACAACGGCACGGCCGTATCCCCGGATCTTCATGAACTCTCCCTCTCCTCCCGCAGAGAGGGCATGGTAATACTCGAGGATGTTCGCAAACCCGTTGATCTCGTCGACCGCTTCGCGGATGGGCTTTCCCTGCTCGGCGGTCAGGAGCGCCCCGAGATCGGTGTTCTGCCGGCGCACCTCCTCTGCTGCGAAGAAGAGGACCTTCGCCCGATCCCGGGGACTCTTTCCGGCCCAGTCCCCGAATGCCTCCCCGGCGGCTTCCACAGCGGACCGGACATCGTCCTCGCCCCCAAGCGGCGCCTCATCAACCACGTCCCCCGTGGCGGGGTTATGCACGGGAAACACCTTCCCGGAGACCGCGTCGCGCTGCTCACCGTTGATCAGCATCTTCATACCCGATCCTATAGACGGGGGTGGTAATATGCGCACCGGCACCTGCCGACAGGAACAGCCATCGCCGCCGACATCCCGGCCAGCAGGAGGAACGCGGCCAGGAAACCGAACGCTCCGGCGGCCAGCCCCGCAAGGGCGGGAAGGAGCGTAAACCCGGCGTAAGTTGCGGAATTGAAGAGCCCGGTCATAACGCCCTGCTGAACCCTGGTCTTTGCAAGGAATGCAAGCGCCGCGACGATCACCACTCCCGCAAGGGCGCCGATGAAGGGAAAGGCATAAGGCGTAACGTAACCCGCCGCCACCGCCCCGGCCATCAGGATCGACGAGACCCGGAGGGTCGGGACCGGACGGAGGGAGAAGCGCGGCGCAATGAGCACGGCAACGGCGGTCGCGACGTTGATCGTCGCGAGCTGCAGGGCAAGGATCGACGGGTCCTGTCCGGTATACTCCGGGTAAACAGCCGCCACCGCCCCGGTCATGCCCACCAGGACGGCTGCTGCGGCAAACAGCCAGAAGTAGTCCCGGACGATCGGGGAGATGTCGACGCTCGCGAACCCGTCCCGTTCGCTCTCCCGGACCGCGATGCCCATCACGAGCGCAGGGGCGGCAAGCACCGTAAAGAGGGCAATTCCGGCAAGATGGCTATTGAGGGCCGCATCGAGCCAGCCTGCGGCAAGGAGCCCCACGACCAGGCCCAGGTTCTGGGCCGCCACAACATATCCGCTGACCCGCCCGGACGACGGGTGCGAATTTGCCCACGCAAACGCCGCCGAGAGGAAGAGCCCGGCACCGATCCCCTCCACCACCCGGAAGACGATCAGCGGCAACCCGGAAGGAAAGAGCAGGATGAGGACTCCGCTTGCGAAGGTCAGGAGAAGACCGGCACGGATGAACGGTACGCGGCCGATCCGGTCGCTTGCCATCCCTGCCGGCAGCACCGTAACGAACGTGCCGAGAAAGTAGGCGGCGTAGACCGCACCCTGCATCGCCGCTCCCTCGCCGAAATCGGGAAGCACCGGGACGACGGCGTTCGAGAGCGCCATCACCACGAATATCCCGAGAAGGACGGGCAGATTCCGGAGCATCCCTAGATCATGCGGTAGGTCTCAAGGTTCATGGGAGAATGCGTCTCGATGCGGTAGCGCTTGTAGATGGAACTTGCAAGGTCGAGGGTCTTGTTCTCGTCGCCGTGGATGGTGAAGATCTTCTCCGGGCGCGGCTGAAGGTGAGCGACGTAGTTCATCAGCTGCTTCCTGTCCGAGTGGCCGGAGAACCCGTCGCTCGTCACGATCTCGAGGTTGATCACGATCGTCTCGCGCCACCCGAGCGGGATCTCCCGCCACCCCTTCTGGATGCGCCGCCCGAGCGTCCCTTCCGCCTGGTAGCCGACGAAGACAAGCGCATTGCGCTCATCGGGGCCGAGAGCCTTGAGATATTCCATCACCGGCCCGCCGTTCAACATGCCGCTCGTGGTGATGATGACGCACGGGTCGCCCGTAATCACCTGCTCGCGGATGGCCGGCGAGTCCACCTGGACGAACGCCTCGGCAAGGAAGGGGTTGAGGCCCTCGCGGAAGATCTGGTTCCGGAGATCGCTGTTGAGGTACTCCGGGTAGGTCGTGTGGATGGCCGTCGCTTCCTTGATCATACCGTCGAGGTAGATCTTCACCGGGGGTATCTTCTGCTTCCGGATACCCTCCTCGAGGGCGAGCATGACCTCCTGCGACCGCCCGACGGCAAACGCAGGGATGATCACCTTGCCGCCGCGCTTGATCGTCCGCGAGACCGTCTCGTAGAGTTTATCCTCCGCGTCTTTCCTCTGGGGCTGGATATCGTTCGACCCGCCGTAGGTGCTCTCCATGAAGAGCGCCTCAAGGCGGGGAAAGGTCGATACTGCCGGGGAGAAGAGCCGCGTCTTCTGGTAGTTGAAGTCCCCGGTAAACGCAATGTTGTAGAGACCTTCACCGATATGGAAGTGCGCGATGGCCGACCCGAGGATATGCCCCGCGTTATGGAAGGTGAGCTTGACGTCGGGGGCGATATCGGTCACGCTGCCGTAGTTGAGGGTGATGGAGTGCTTCATGTAGGTCCGCACCTCGTTTGAGGTGTAGGGGATCTTATCCGTCTCCTTCCGGACGACGTCAAGGTAGTCGAGCTGAAGCATCGTCGAGAGGTCTCTCGTCGGCGGGGTCGAGTAGACCGGCCCTTCGTAGCCGTACTTGAAGAGAAGGGGAACGAGAGCGCAGTGGTCGAGGTGCGCATGGGTGAGCACCACCGCATCGAGCGAGTCGAGCGGATAAATCTCGGGCACGTAGAGGTACGGCGTCCCGTTCTGGGCGCTGCCCGGCTTCTCCCCGCAGTCCACCAGGATCTTGCTCTCCGGCGTCGAGACCAGGAACGCAGCACGGCCGACCTCACGGCAGCATCCGAGCGTGGTGACCCGCAGCCACTGGTCTTTGCTCGTGACCTCCCGGTGGATGCGGCGGCCGATCGCTCGCAGGAACGCCTTGCGTTCGTCCTTCACCGACCGGAGGTAGGTGCGGATCTGCTTCACCGTCGAACTCTCGATGGGCGGTGTCCGGACAACCTTCGGCGTCCAGCCGATCTGCTTTGTGATCTCCCGGAGCGTAATGCCGTTCTTGCCGATGACGACGCCGGGCTTCTCCGCCTCGATCAGGACTTCGCCGGTCTCCGGGTCGAAGAAGAGATCGGAGATCCCCGCACTCTCCGGCACCACGGCCCGGATCTCCTGAGCCGCCCGTTCCGGGTCCTCAAGGATATTCGGGCGCACGACGATGCGCTTCCGGAGGTCGCGCGCCAGTACTTTTATCAGGTCCGCCTGATCGGCAAACAGTTTCGGATCATCGGTATAAATGACAAGTTCAGGCCCCTCAAACTCGACGTCCGAAATTGCAATCCCACTGGGAACAATCTTCTCGATCTGCTCCTTAAGGTCCCGGAGTTTCTCATCAATAACCATTAAAATCGTCCTAAAAAATGTCAGGATGTCGAGTGGGCCGCAGACGGCCTCTGCAACCCGCTCTCTATGTGTTCTTCGTATTTCTCCTTCGTTATCACGACCACCATGATGTTCTCGCCGGATGCAGCGTCACGGCGCATCGCCGAGCTGACGGCGCGGACGGCGAGGTCCTTTGCCTCGTCCTCCTTCATGTCGGGGCGATACTGGTCCTCGAGCACACCGTAGGCATAGGGAGATCCCGAGCCGGTAGCGACGATATCCTCTTCCTTCGTCGCTCCGCCCATGGCATCGACGGAGTAGACGCTCGGTCCTTCATCGTCGAACCCGCCCATCAGGAGCTGGACGTAATACGGGTAGTAGCGGTTCTGATTCAGGTAATTCGAGAGCAGGGTCGATGCCGCACCGACGGACATGGTCTTGCCGCGGCGCATCTCAAAGAGGTTGCACTCGACCTGCAGTATCCGAACGAGTTGCTGCGCGTCACCGACGCCGCCGGCGGTGGTGAGGCCAATCCTCGGCGTGATCTGATAGATCTTCTTGGCCCGCTTGCTCGCGATCATGGTTCCCATCGTTGCCCGCATCTCTGTCGCAAGGACAACGCCGCCGTCGAAGATCAGTCCTACCGTGGTTGTGCCTGTCATTATCTGTTGGGAAATATCAGCCATTGAAGCACCCCTAAAATCATTAAAACACTTTATCTCGCTCAAAAGCGGTTAAGCGTATAGTGATATCATAAAACATAAATTTATCGTCGTACCGACTTTTGGGCACGACTTGATAGTCATCCATATACTATATGAATGTTGCCCCTTAACTCTTTCGCAGACCCTGCGGGTCCGGCAGCAGGACTTTGATCAACTCCCGATCGAAGAGCATGGCAATGAGCCGCTTGTTCCCGTTGACCACCGGGAGTTGATCGACCCGGGACCGCCTCATCTTCAGCGCACACTCGCTGACCTCGGCGTTCAAAGGAACTGCGAGAACGTTCCGGACCATCGCGTTCTTCACGGGGATCGGGAGGAGCTGGATCCGGGAGATCCCGTAACTGATGGTGTGCATATCCCGGATGCTCTCCCAGGTCCACTCGTCATCGTCCGTGCCGTTTGAGAAGTCGCTGACCTCGACGCCGTCCTCAATGCGCGAGTGCCTGATGAGGTCCCGCTCCGATATGATGCCGGTGAGCGTGCCGTCCTCCATCAGAACGGGGATGGCGTCGTAGCCGGAGATCTCAAGGACTCTCCCCACCAGCGAGAGGGGCGTCTCTTCCCAGAGGGCATAGGTCTTGCTGACGTAGTTGTCCTTGATGAGGGTGGTGAGGCGCATCTGGGCGATGGCGCCGATAAGGTCGGCCACGCTGATGAGCCCGATCATCGACCCGTTTTCCATGACGGGCAGCCTCCTGATGTTATGCCGCACCATCAACTGGGCCGCCTCCGAGATGGGAGCGTCCGGCCTGATGACGACCGGGTTCGGCGTCATCAAAAGCCCGAGCTGGGTCTCTTCCGCCTTGCGGAGAAGGTCCTTACGCGTGATGATGCCGACAAGCTCTCCGTTCTTCAAGACCGGCACACCACTTATACCCGTGCGCTTTAAGATGCGCAGAACGTCGTCCCTGTTGCCGGGGATCTCAACGCAGACGACGTCGGTTACCATAAAGTCCCGGACGAACATCTGCTGAGAAGCGGCTATGATCTCACCACCGTGGTCGTAATAGAACTGTTCCGCACGACGTAATCGGTCACGCTGCCGAGGAGGAGGCGGTCGACACCGCTCTTGCCGTAAGACCCGAGCATGATGAGATCGACTCCCAGTTCTTTGGCGAGGGCGACGATCTGAGACCCCGCATGCCCCTGCCCGAGGTGCGTGGTCAGCGAAACGCCTGCTGCATCCGCCTTCTTTCGAGCTGCTTCAAGAACCTCCTTGCCTTCCTTCTGCAAAACACTGTACATGACTTCGAGTGTGTTGTCCATAGGAAGGGACGAAAAGAGTCCGGATTCGACCACATAAACAACATGAACTTCGGCGTTCCAGACGCCGGCCTCGCCGATAGCCTCCTCTAAAGCCCGGTTAGCCGGCTCTGAACCGTCTATAGCAACAAGTATCTTACGGAACATACACACCACGCAGAACAGATACTTCTTATCTGTTTTCTATTGCGTGGTTAAAACTGTTTGGTCGACGAATGAAGAATCCAGCCGCTTTACAACGGTTGCCCGGATGTCTTTACTGAAGGAGAGATTACCTTTCTCCGGGTTTAAGACCAGCAGATGTGCTTCCTGCCCCTCTTCGAGGTATCCCGGTCTTCCGGCGAGTCCGGCCCCCGAGACCGCAGCGCGCAGGACGTCGGCAGGGGGCGCGCGGTAGACGGTCGCGGTGAAGGCCATCTCCTGGAAGAGGTCCGGCTGGACGAACATAACGTTGTCCGTCCCGAGATAGAACCTGCCGCCGAGTTCGAGGATGCGCGCAATCGGCGGGTGCGCCGGGGACGCCGCGACGCCGAGCAACCAGTTCGACCGCGGGCAGACGGCGACGGGGATATCCATATCGACGATCCGCCGGAGCTGCGCGTCCGTCGCGTGGGTGCAATGGACGAGCAGGTCTGGCTCAAACGTGAGCGCTTCATCGATATCGTCCGGGTTCTTCTCCCCGGCGTGGAAGGCGACGAGCCTCCCCGCGGCCCGCGCGCCTCTGACGACCTCTTCGGCGTTCGCCACGTCGTGGGCGCTGCTGATGCCCGCCCCGTCGCTCACCTCCTCGCCGCCTTCGCGGCCGAGGATGACGGGCAGGCAGTCGAGTCCGGCGGCCGCCTCGCGGAGCGCCGCCACACCTGCAGCCCCTCCTTCCCTGAAGTCGGCAAACCCGGCTGTTCCGGTCGCGATCATCGCGACGATGCTTGACCGCATCCCCCTGACGAGGTCGGCCCGCGGAGTTGCCGCAAGGACCCTGTGTTTTAACCCGTTCGGGGGTTTGACGAGGTCCGCAAGGCTGCCCCGGACAGGGAGGTCCATCGCGACGGTGTCGCCGAGGTGGGTATGGGCGTTAAAGAAGGCGGGCACGATCCAGCGGTTCGGTCTCCGGGGAGCGGGCTCTATCGAGGTGATAACCCCCCCCGAAACGACAATGCTGACGTCCTCTTCCCTGAGGTCTTCGCCGAGAAGCGCCCGGCCGGTGACGACATACGATGCGGCTTGCATTTGGTTGGACCCGTGTTTTAAATATGGTAAGAGAGAATATTTCTGTATGGCGAAAAAATCTGGCGGAAGACTGGTCTCCTCTGCCGGCCTGGTCAACTACTACGACAGTGAAGATCACCGGGCAATCCATATCAGCCCGCAAGTCGTGATCATCGTAACCATCGTGACCGGGGCGGCAGTCTTTATCCTCAATGCCCTCTTCTAATCCTTTTTGTTCTTCAGGGCCGTCAGGGCCGCCCTGATGATATCCTCTTTCGGCGTGAAGTAGACGGAATCGTGCCCGTTCCAGGTCCGGCAGTTCCGGAAGACCACGGCAGGAACACCCTGGTGGCTCTCGCCCATGACGAAGTTTGCGAAGGCCGCAACCTCATCGATCGCTGCTTCTTCGGTGATCTCGAGGACATGGCCGAAGAGGTCGGTGTCGCCCCGATAATCGTTGATCGCCGTCATTCCTGACCATCCGATGGCGATGCCGGTCTGGCCGCGCCGGAACGACCGCCCGCAGGTGTCGGTGATGAGCACCCGGACGTCCTTTCCGGAGATGCGACGGATCGCGTTCCGGACCTCGCCGGCGGCCCCCATGGGGTCGGGAGGGAGGACGATGATCCGGCCGTCTTCGACGTTGCTGTGGTCGACGCCTGCCCGCACGCCGATGTGACCGGATGGGAGGGCGGAGAGGATGAACGGGTGCTCGAGCAGAATATCGGTCGACGAGTCCAGCACCGCCTGCACGAAGCGGGGGTCTTCCTTCGTCTTTGCCGCGATCCGGACGGCGTCCGCACCGGGGTTGATCTCGGCGAGGTCGCGGGTGAAGCCCTTTGCCTTTGAGTAGACCGACGAGGCGACCGCGAGGATATCTCCGTCTTCGAACCTGACCCGGTCGCAGATCAGGGCTGGCAGGTCGTCGCCGTTCTGGATCAGGGGGAGGCCCTGAACACCGATTACCTGGATTGCCATGGATCAGTGATCGTCTCCGCTTGCAGAAAAATGCTCGGGTTTTCAGCAACCGGGCGCCGCCGAATTTCACCGATTACAGTTGCGGTCGGGTGCGCGGCGCGTGATCGACCCTGTTTTTTGGAGAATCACCAGCAGGGAGACTCCACCTCCCGCGTCAGCCGGAACTCCGGATCGAACGCGCCGATCAGGTCAAGGTACTGCTCGACGGAGCGGGTGAAGAGGAAGCATTCTCGCACCCGCTCGCGCGCCGCACGTCCGAGCCGTTCCGCGAGGTCGGGGTCGCGGAGCAGCCGGACGATCCTCTCCGCAGCCTCATCGACGGAGGAGACCAGAAATCCGCTCACGCCGTCCTCTATCTGGTAGCGGATGCCGCCGACGTTGCCGCCGACCACCGCCGCACCCTTCCACATCGCCTCCGATACCGTCAGCCCGAACCCCTCCCGGAGGGACTTCTGCAGGACGACCGCCGCCCGGCGCTGGAGCGCATTCACGAGCGCCCCGTCCTGGACGCTCAGCACGATGATCCGCTCGCCCCGGTGGGAGAGGAGCGACCGGTAGACGTCCGCGCCCTCCGGGTCGTCGGTCGCCACGTTCCCGACGAGGACCAGGGTGCACTCCTCCTCCTTCCTGGCCTTCTGGAAAGCCCGGACGACCCCCTCGGGGTCCTTCCAGTGGTCGAACCGCGAGACCTGAACGACCAGGGGGAGGTCGGTCGGAATATGGTAGTGTGCAAGGCGCTCGTCGATGGCGCTCTCGGAGAGTTCCCGGTTCACGATGGAGAAGGGATCGACACCTGGCGTGAAGAAGACCTGCGGTGTTCGGAGGTTCTGCCGGTAATCCCTGTTTGAGAAGATGACGGCGTCGTACTTCTCGATGAACGGGAGAAGGTAGTTCCAGACCGCCGGGTCAGGAGTGGTGAGATCGACATGGCAATGCCAGATCCAGGGGCATTTCTTCCGGTAATGGGTGATCAACGGGAGCGGCTGCGGGTCGTGAATGATGATCACGTCGTGGTCGAGGTGGTTCCGTATCGCATTCTCGTGAACGACATCTTCATAGATCTCCTTCTTGCGGTCGGTCAGGTTGATTTCGGTACCCTGGAGGGCGTTATGGAACTTCTTTGTCACGCTGAAGAAGTCCGGCGGGCCGTGGACGACGCGCCACCCGGTCTCTATGCCGAGACTGTTCATCAGGAGCGTCAGAGACGACAGGACCTGGGAGACGCCGCCGCCGTAGTAGGTGGAGTTCATGTGCATGACGTGGAGGTCCCGGAGCGGCCGGGCCTTCGCCTCAATGCGGCGTACGGTCTCTTTTCCTACGTACGGTTCATAATCCCTGATCCCGTGAATATCCCCCATCCCGATCACCTCTGCATCCCCGCGATCACACTTATGCGTAACGGCGTGCCTTCGCACAACCGTTATATGGGTGCGCGGTCTTCCCGTCAGGCGGAGGTACGGGGGGGTATGGAAGCATCACCGGACCGGAGCACCGATCTGCCGGGGACGGCGGAGTCGTACTGGATAGATTCCTCGCCGGAGACGGGGTTTCCGCCGCTTGACGGGGACGGACACGCGGACGTTGCGGTGATCGGAGGCGGAATCGCGGGGATCACCACGGCCTTTCTGCTGAAACGCGCGGGACTGACCGTCGCCCTCATCGACGCCTACCGGATCGTCACGGGCGCCACCGGGTATACGACGGCGAAGATCACCTCCCTTCACCGGCTGATTTACCGGGACCTCATCGATCGGTTCGGCGAAGCAGGGGCCCGGCAGTACGCCGCTGCAAACCGGGCGGCAATCGAGATGATCGCCTCACTCGTCCGGGAATACAGCATCCCGTGCAGTTTCGAGCGAAAACCTGCCTACACCTACGCTGAGTCGGAAGAGACCCGCGAGTCTGTTGCGGCCGAGGCCGACGCGGCACGAAGCCTCGGGCTCCCGGCGGCGTTCGTGGACGACGTGCCGCTGCCGATGGAGACCTACGGGGCCGTCGCTCTGGAGGACCAGGCGCAGTTCCACCCCCGTAACTACCTGCTGCTGCTCGCCGGACACCTCCCGGGGGAGGGGAGTTACGTCTTTGAGACGACAAGGGCCCTGGACCTCGAGGAGCGGCCGGACGGCGTCGCGGTGAGGACCGACCGGGGAACGCTCTCTTCCGACTACGCCGTTCTCGCCACGCAGTATCCCTTCTACGACTGTCCCGGCGCATATTTCGCCCGGATGCGGCCGTCTACCTCCTACGCCCTCGGCATCCGGACCGGCGAACCGTTTCCGGACGGCGTCTTCATCAACGCCGGAGGGCCCGTTCACTCCTGGCGGTCGCATCCCGCAGATGCCGGCGAACTGGTCATCGTCACCGGTGCGGAGCACGACACCGGGCAGGCGACCGACACGAAAGCGCACTGCCGCGGCCTTGAAGCGTATGCACGTTCGGTCTATCCGGACGGAGTCGTCGACTACCGCTGGTCGGCGCAGGACTACGTCACGGCCGATCGCGTCCCCTACATCGGCCCGCTCGCCTCCGGGCACGACCGCGTCTTCGTCGCCACGGGGTTCGGGAAGTGGGGGATGACCAACGGCACCGCGGCAGGGATGATCCTCACGGACCTGGTCCGGGGCCGCACGAATCCCTGGGCGGAGGTCTTCGATCCTGCACGGTTCGGGGGGCAGCCGGAGTATCCCGACGGGGTACGGAAGAAACCCGCGGTCGTCAAGGGACCGGTCGAGATCGACGCCGGCCGGCTCGACCGAGAAGCCGCGGTGATACCGCCCCGGGAAGGGAGGGTCGTCGAGATCGACGGGCGGAAGGTTGCGGTCTTTCGGGACGGGCGCGGGGGAGTCGTTGCGCTGGACCCGGCCTGCATGCACATGGGCTGCACCGTCGCCTGGAACAACGCCGAAGAGACCTGGGACTGCCCCTGCCACGGTTCGCGCTACGATACCTTCGGGAAGGTGATCCACGGGCCGGCTGTCAGGAACCTTGTGCCGCGAAGGAGGCGGAACCCTCGCCCATAGAGCGCTCCAAACCCCGGAAGAAGATAAGATAGATAACTATTTATCCGGCCGACCGCCTACTCCCAGTAGGTATGTATCTCGTCATCCGCTGCCCGGGCTGCAAGACCTTCACCTATGTGGACCGCTATCAGCGCTGGAGGCTCTGTCCGATGTGCGGGGAGGCGATCAACGTCGGACGTGCGCCGGTCTACCTGGAGACCGACGACTTCCTGGACGCAGAACAGGTGGTGGAACAACTGGAGTCGTACCTTCACCGGACCGGAAAAGAAGACCTCACCGAACAGGACCTTCAAAGGTTACGGGCCCGGTATGCCGAGTGGGTGAAAAATCGGGTCTGACTTACCAGAGACGCCCGCAACCGGGACAGAGGAGGCTCACTCGCCTTCCGCAATGCGGACAGAACAGACCACCCGTACGTTCGTCGCAGGATAGGGGTCTCCCGCACCGTTTACAATAGATCGGGGCCTCAAACCCACACTCGTGCCTGACCATCAGTTCAGGTATGTGCAGTCCTTCGCAAAAAGATTTCCTTTCCCTCTGTTTGCCGGATCCCAGGTAAACCGGAAAAATGTTCGCCTCCCGTGCAGAACTGGCCCGCCAGAACCGCCCCGCCTCTTCCGGTGTGCGGGGTGCGGCCTCCAAGGAGCAAGTATAATTCTCCCGGCACCGATATATATCCACGCGGGGGTTGCCGAGCCAGGTCAAAGGCGCTGGATTTAGGGTCTTATACTAAAAAAGGTTCCTATATCTGACTTACATCCCACCCACGCGCGAGGGTTGCCGAGCCAGGTCAAAGGCGACGGATTTAGGGTCCGTTCTCGAAGGAGTTCAAGGGTTCGAATCCCTTCCCTCGCATACTATTCATCTATCTTCCTGGGTAGCCGGTGCCTTTCTCGTACTCCTTTAGCAGCTCTTCTGCCAGGATGCGGAAGATCTCATCCCTGAAGTACGCCTTATCGGGGGCACCCGGTGCATTCTCATTGACCGCGCGCTCGATAATCCGTGCGAGCAGCCGGTCTTTAAATTTTGGATTGGCAAAACATGCTCGAAAGAACTCTGAAAACTCCTCCTCTGTGAGATGCTTGAAAAATCTCCGGGCTTTTTTGTAATCGGTGAGCCAAGGGGCAGCATTCGGAAGCTTCGCCCGACACATCCCGCAGTAGTTCGAAGTGTCAGGCCATTTCTCTTTGCAGTCCGGGCAGACCTGAGTCATAGTCCGTCATGAGCACTCGCATACATTAAAATGAGGAGGAGTACTTTACCTGATTTTTTGTAAAAAACGCATTTTATCGCCTTAAAATCAAAAGACTTTCCTCACGCCACGCAAAACTTCAAAACATGGCCGAATTTATCCCCGATCGCCTTCCAGCGAGGGCGAGTAAAGGGGAGGAGCGTACATTCAGTATTCTAAAGAAATTGCCTGACGATTACCTCGTTTACTACGAACCCAATATCGACAACCGGCGGCCAGACTTCATCGTGATCGCGCCGGACCAGGGTGTCATCGTCATCGAAGTGAAAGGATGGTACCTCGACGACATCCAGAAGGTAAGCGACAGCGAAGTCGTTACGCTCTACGACGGACGCCCAAAGGCCGAGATACACCCGCTCACGCAGGCACGGAATTACCAGTGGCGGCTCGTGAAAGCGTGCGAGAAGAACCCGAGCTTCTCACACCTCCTGCACAAGGACGGACCGCACAAGAACCGATTTGTCTTCCCGTTCGGCCATTTCGTCGTGCTCTCGAATATCTCCCAGGACCAACTCCGGAATTATAAAGGGCACGACCTATCGGGTGTATTTCGGCCTGAAAACACCCTGACGCGGGATGTGCTCATGAGCCTTGAGAGTGCGTCGCCGCAGGAGATTGCCGACAAACTGAGATCGTACTTCGACCCATTCTGGCGGATCGAACCCCTCTCCCGGAAGCAGATCGACGTGCTCCGCGCTATCATCCATCCGGAGATCATCCTGAGTTACATCTCCTCCGACACGCCGCCGGCGCAGGACCCGGTGCAGTCAGCCCCCGCAAAGAGTGACATAGTCCAGGAGCCAGCGAAGGAGTATGTCTTCTCCTATGCCCGGGGAGTCCACGAACCGAAGGTAACATCGCTGAAGGTGCTGGACAGGCGGCAGGAGAACACCGCCAGGAAGATCGGCGACGGGCACCGGATCGCCTGTGGCGTAGCCGGGTCTGGCAAGACGGTCGTCCTGGTCGCACGGGCACGCTGGCTTCACGACCGCGACCCCGAGGCAAAGATCCTGTTGCTCTGCTACAACGTCTCCCTTGGAGCTTATCTGAAACATATCCTCGCCGATTACCCACGGATAACCGTCACTCACTTCGACGGATGGGCAAAGCAGAACGATGTTATCCGGTACAGGTGCGACCCGATCACCGGCCATGTCGAGGAAGACGAGCACCTTGGCAACCGCCTGCACGCGCAACTCTCGAGCCGCGTCGGCGACTTTCGGGCATATGATGCGGTCCTGGTCGATGAAGCTCAGGACTTCCATCCGACCTGGTTCTCGTGCATCCTTCTCGCGATGAAGGACCCCTATGACGGCGACCTGCTGATCGTATGCGACGGCAACCAGGGGATCCGGCCGGTCGGGACGGTCAGCTGGAAGTCCGTAGGGATCAAAGCGCAGGGCAGAACCATTCATCGCGCCCTGGACCTGGATCGGAACTACCGGAACACCCGCGAGATCCTGAAGCTCGCATCACACTTCGCCTCGCAGGATACACAATTTAACGAGGACTCGTTCGGGATCATCCCGGTCGATCCCTATCAGGCGCAGCGGAGCGGTCCGAAGCCGTTCCTTGTGCAGTGCACGGATCATGGCGATGAGTGCCGGAAGGCACTTGAGATCGTGAAAGGCCTTCTTGCCGGCAGGCTGCCGGACGGCAGCGCTCTTGAAGACGTGCACCCCGAAGAGATCGGGATTCTCTACCGGAAGGCGTCGGCAGAGGACAAAGAGCTGCTCGGCGATCTCATCGAAGGCATCCGCCCGTATGCCCCCATCGTCTGGATCAACGAGGATTCTTCGTCGCGGGCGAAGGTGATGGACGAGGGTGTCAAGATCCAGACGGTTGACTCTGCAAAGGGGCTGCAGTACCGGGTGGTGATCCTGCTCTGGCCGGATGCGTTCGTGCCGGTCAGGCCGGGTGACCTGCCGCTTGAGAACAGCCGGTTCTATGTTGCACTTACGCGGGCCGAGGATGTCTTGATCATCACGCATTCATTGGAGAATGAGTACGTCAACAAGATGCTGGCTTCAGAAGAAGTTGTGGTCTATTAATCGTATGGGAACAGGGCAAGAGTTAGAGGGTAAATGTGATCGTTAATTTTAGCACCGTGATGGCTGAGAGATTTCAGCACAAGGGAGATCTAGGAAGTCAGGCACACTAAAGTGGATGGCAAATATCAAGGTTTATATCTTGGCAAAACGCTAACCAGAGATGGGGATAGTAATATCGGCTCTAGAAATCAAAGAATTTTACAGTAATGATTGAATCTCTTAAAATTACTTTTTTTACTGCAGGCTGTAGCAGACAATGTGGTGCTGAATGAAGGTCTACAAAAAATTGAGGCGGATTGGAGGCGGAGGCTTTGGGGAAGTTTTTGAGGCAAGTGATGACTCCGGGAACATCTGTGCCATTAAATTCCTAAAACCGGGCTCGGAATCAGAGGAGATAGCAAGATTCCAGCGTGAAGTTCGTCTGCAGTCCACATTGAGTCACAAAAACATTGTCTCTATTTTGGATTCCAATATTGTTTATGAGCCCTATTATTTTACCATGCCTTTGGCAAAGTGCAGCCTACGAGAATATCTCCACCACCATCATGGGGAGAGCTGTCTCTGGGTAATAAGCCAGATTGCAGATGCGCTGAGACATGCACATAGTCAAGGTGTCATTCATCGCGATCTTAAGCCTGAAAACGTACTAATCTTTGATAGCGAAAGTGATGGAGTTTTCGCAGCTGTAGGAGATTTTGGATTGGGGAGATTTTTGCAGCGTGACACTTCATCGATTACACTTACAAATATGGGAATGGGGACCTCAGGCTATATGTCCCCCGAGCAGTATAAGGATGCCAAAAATGTCAATCATTTATCAGATATATACTCTCTGGGCGCTCTCTTGTATGAGGTATTGGCTGGAGAGCCTTACTTTATCGATAAAGATGTAGCAAAATTACCTCCGAAATATAGGTTTATAGTTCAGAAAGCATGCAAGACTAAAATAGAGGATCGATATCAGAGTGTTGAGGACTTTGTTCGGGATCTCAAGATTTTTCAAGAGGGAGCACTATCTCCAAAAACTATCGATGAAATTGAGTCTTTGCTCCGTCAGTTGTCGGACTCTGGGGATTACAGCAAGGAATCCGTGAAGTCGATCATATATGCACTACTGGAAAACATCAAAGATGATGAATTGTTGGTGAGAATATTTCCGAAGTTACCTGATCCAATATTGAAAGAATTTATTCAAAACTATCCGGAAATGTTTGCGACTCTTTTTAAGGCGTATGATGACTCAATCGATTGTTCACTTGAGTATAGTTATTGTGACGTTGTCGCGTCATTTTACCACAAAGTCTTCTATATGGATGTATCTCTCTATATCAAAGAGATAATCCTTGAGCGGCTCCCAATATTAGGAGCCAATCATAGTCGCTGGTATGTCGGCGATGTATTCGCTGATATCGTGAGTGGTCTAGACGATGAATACTTGATCATTAAGGTGAGAACTTTCTTACAATCGCGACCTAACGTGGCTGAATGGTGCCAATACTACCTAGACAAACCTCGGATTCCTAAAATGATACGTGAATTGCATGATGAATAGTTCATAGCTATGAACTAGGATTTACTCTATTCCGTCACCGGTATTTACCCAATGCTCTGCTCGTTACCGACGTGTCAGCATATTCTAATCTACAATCATGCATATAACGCACATTCGCGAATCTAAAACCTTGAGGTGGGGTGGTTGAACGGAAGTTTGAGAATATCTGTGCCTCCAGCAGCAACAACGGTGGAATCAGAGGCGAGGAGCGGAGAGCCATTTATGCTGAATAAGCATGTACGGGAACACCGCACAGTTTAGCCTTTAGGACACACGGGCGTCCCCTCCCTGAGACAAAAGCACCAAAACCCCCTATTTCAGCCATAATGACTAATAATCCGGAGCGCTGGAGATTCGTTGCTAAATAAAATACAAAACGTTTATTCAGGTTATACTTCTTATTGGTAATCATTGAGAGATTCATACCGGCGACAAGTGTCTGATCGCGGAACTTACAGTTGTCAAAATAGGTGGGAGCAGGAAGTGACGCTTTTTGTGTGAATATACTTTTCAAAACGGTGAGAAATGCCAAGAACCTGCGATATTAGGATCCCCATTTTGTGTGCTACACACCCCATTTCCCGAGAATACTGAAATCGAGCGTTACCAGCAATTGCTGAAACAGAAGGAGGACAAAGCACGGGAAAAAGTGGACAAAGGTAATTTAAATTTCGAGGGTGCGATATTAGACTCCTTTGAGATACCAATTCACGCAGTTGGACACGTTAATTTCACTAATGCTCAACTCAGTGGAAAACTCGATTTCAGTAAAGCAGAAATTAAAGAGAACATCATTTCTCGAGGCGTGAAAATCAGTAGGGATGCAATATTTCACGGCGCAAAAATTGGGAAAGAACTCATTTTTGATGGGGCGGAAATTGGCGGCGATGTTTTTTTTGGGGGCATAGAAATTGGCAAAGATATCTGTTTCAGGGATGCAGAAATCGCGGGAACCATCTTTTTTGGTGGCGAATTCGATCCTGTAAACAACGATCGGGATAGCCAATGCCAGGATAATATTGGCGGATCTGTTCTATTTAGTAATGCTAATATTAGCGGCGATATTATAGTTTGGAACACGAAAGTCGCTGGAATTATTGATTTCGGATCATTGAGTGCTGAAAAGTTTGTTGTAGACAAAATGTTGGTAGGAGCAATGTTTGATTGTCGAAATGCCCACTATAAAGAAGTAAAGATTACTAATTCTAATTTTCGCGGTCAAGTTCATTTTGATACAGTAAGGGTCACTCAAAATGTACAGTTTTTAAACATCGCAAATATGTGGGGTTTGAACTTTGATAATGCGGTAATTGAACACCTCAAGATTAACAACTCTAAAGTTGATGGAAATTGTTCTTTTAAGAGTTTTTCAGGTTCTGTTAATATCACAAATTCTTCGGTATCTGGTCCTTTAAATTTCAAAAAATCTGTAATCAATCATATATGGATTCGGAATAATCGCAGTATCAAGAGTCATTGGAATTTTGATGAAGCGACAATTAATAATCAAGAACTCATTGATTCCTTACGAGATTGCAATTGTGTTTCGTTTAAAAATACAACGTTTAAACATCCAAAAGCACAAGAAGAAGCCTGTAGATATGCAAAAAAAGTTTACGAGAACTTAGGAGATACTATTGAAGCTGACAACTATTTCTACCGCGAGATGGAGGCGAAACGACGGCAAAAACTGGAAGTTTTTAGGTGGCCAGAGTATATCCTTGTTCAACTGATATTTGGATATGGTATAAAGCCTCTTCGAACCTTTTGTATTTGGTTTGCAGTCATTCTCACATTTGCGCTGATATACCACAACTTTCAAACACTTGATCCTGGATCAACATTTATTGAGTACGTATACTTCAGCACGACTACCGCAATGACTCCAGGATTCGGCGGCTACAAAATTCTTCCCGGATGGCAATGGTTAGCACTGATCGAAGCTTTCTTTGGAACATTTATGTGGGCTGCCTTCATCACGATCTTTGCAAGGAAGTACATGCGGTAGGAGAATAACAAGCAATTGTTTTATCAAAATCCATTTAAATCTAAGAAACATCCTTCTCATCATGGAAAAGGGCAAAAGAACAAAGCCAAGGGAATCTTCCGATACGTCACTCTTTGATATAACGAACAACATTTTCAGGGGTGCCAAGAGGGACATTCAAGAACGGGATGAACAATTTGATAAATTGAGCATGGCCCTCGGCAAACCAATTTCAAAGGGAATACCGTGGCCATCATTCTCCGAAGTAGAAATCCAAGCGATCCTCAAACTGCATTTTGAGATCCTTGGCTTTAGCGTTATCTGGCGTCACAGAGAGGATCCTGCTAACGAAAAAGGCATAGATCTCGAATGCAGGCGAGATTCAGACGGCAAACAAATCATCGTCGCTGTAAAAAAGAAACCGAAGAAGGGCGATTTAGGACAGGTCTTAGAGTTATCTCAAGGAGATGCACACGAGCGCATGTATATATACGTTAATGGGGCAGCTCAGAGTTTCAGGGACCAACGAGAAACATTCGCTTCAAAAGTGGAATTTTGGGATGAGAAGATTCTTGAAGAAAGACTGAATGAATCTGACCTCACCCTTAAACTCAAGGCAGACAATTCACCTACTAAACTGGCAATATTCCAGATTATGAAAAGTATAGTTGAGGTAATCGATAATCCACCTCCCAGTACCCCGAGCCGACCACCATCACAAGAACTTATGAGGACGCTCTGGGATATGAAAGATAGAGCCGTTACCGTCAACAGATGCCTCAGCATGTCTCAACTCATGTTCGAAGATTCGAGCAGGTTTGGAGATCTTAGCGATATTAAAGCACAGAATTTAATGGTCTGGTGCCTTGACTTCATCTATACGTACGGGTTAAACTCGCTACTGTCCGCATTCACCAGTTTACCGCGGGAGCTGAAAGAGTTACTTGGCTCTGCGTATGAAAATACTAAAATCAGGTCAAACTGGCTCCAGTTATTCACGTATGATCCTGGTTTGATACCCGGGCGCGTTGAAGATGCCTGTGGTAAATATGAGCAGTTAATTGCCTCTGGGAAGAATAATGCCGATAAATGGCAATCAACCCAAGTGGAGGACGACATTCCCGAATCAGTGTATGCAGAATTGGATGAGGTTGCTGATGAACTTCGTCGTATCGGGATCTGGGCAGACGGCCTTGAGGGGACGATCGATGATCTTTTTGAGGAATACATACACCTTTCACGAATTACGTGATACAGTGGAACAGCCTCGAGTTTCATTGCTAAAGTTACACAATTTCGATCAATACGCGGCAAGAGAGATGATGTGTTTGAAACGTACTTATCAAATCGAAACACCACCGGAGCCAGCAATGGATTGGGAGATATACCAGCAAATGATGGTATCTGGGTGGGATGAGTTGTTGAATCGCAACCCCGGACCTACCGAGAAAGAAGTTCAACGGTTTCTTGAAGAGTATCCCGCAATGGTGCCTGGTGCCTTCAACCTAATGGGAAATCGGAGTGGACATTATCCATGGCTTTGTGGGCTTATTTCTCAACCCATACTCCCGTCATACAATTATCACGTACCGGATTTTATGTGGTTGGCACTCAACAGCGAAGTGGTGGAACCGGTACTTATCGAAATTGAAGAACCGGGTAAATCGTGGTTTACTAAATCCGGCCAGCCAACAGCAACACTAACACAGGCACTAAACCAGATTAGTCAGTGGAAAGTGTGGTTTAATGAGCCTCATAATGTAGAGGCATTCAAGGCCTTCTATGGATTAAATT
Source organism: Methanoculleus sp. UBA291 (assembly GCF_002499755.1). NCBI lineage: Archaea > Methanobacteriati > Methanobacteriota > Methanomicrobia > Methanomicrobiales > Methanomicrobiaceae > Methanoculleus > Methanoculleus sp. UBA291. The sequence goes on from NZ_DANC01000013.1 coordinate 22,732, forward strand.
ATGCAATGTTAGATGGTAGAGATTTCAAGCCGTCCTACCTCCTAGTATATGGGCGCCGAGAGGAGGCAAATAGATCTCCCTACTTCACTAAACTGCGAAGTCATCTTCTGCTACCACCCGATGTGAAAATTATGACCTATGATCGGTTGGCTCCAGATCGTAATGCAGATCAATTAGTTTGTATGAATGTTAGGAAATCGGATGGTAAAGTGATATTCGAGACTATATCGGTTCCCGCTACGGTTAAATGGTCTCCCAGTTTAGCCAAAGAGCGTTCACAGTTAACTGGACTCGAATTTGCGATTGACTCAAATAAACATATATCACAAACTCGAAAAACCTTCTTAAAGAGTCGACTTCCTTATTGGAATGAGTGGTCGAAAACCTCAGATCGTGGTATAATATCTTCTGCCGATGCAGAATAATCAAGAGTTCACTCTAATATTTAAGGCGGAGTGGAGATACTCATAATCACCACTTTCAAGAAAAATGATCGTTTCTAGAGCAACGTTTAGAAGTACCTTACTCCAGCGCATCCCACCTCCGCTTGCTCCCTTCGGTCGCTCCGCTCCCCTCCCAAGAGGGGGGGCAGTCCGTGGCGATAGCCCGTAGTTGGGGACCCTCTTGCCGATAGAACAGGACGGGGGTCCGCAAACCCGACCAACAGCCGCGAGCATGTCCGGGCGCTCTCAACAGGGGTGGCAGTTGCTCCGGCGGATCGCAGAGTTGTCACGGGAGCAGATTGAGCCGTTGACCTTCGGTGCGGTCTACGCGACGGTGAGGGAGGGCCTGAGAATCGGTTACACGGTGTTCTTCAAGTGATTGCAAAAACTCGACGTCCTGCGGCTGGTCGACCTGATCCGGGTGCAGGCCAGCGGCGGGACGAACAAGATCGTGCTGTGATACGAGTTGGAGAAAGTGCAGGGGGTGTGCGGGTGAGTTAAGCAAGAACTATCAGATTATAACGCAGAAGATAGATCAGGCGTAACTGGAAGGATAAGTTCGCGATGGAGAGAACCACAATGAGACTCTGGGTGAAAGTTGGTCTTTTTCTAAGTGCTTACCTCCCTCTGTTCTTTATTTTGACCATTAAAAACTGGTTCAACCTTCCGACCTTCGTACTTTTTGTTGTGATTTCTGTCTACAGCTTAATTTGGTGGTGGCTCATAGTTCGCATTGCCAGGCAGACAACAAAAGAGGAATACCGAGTAACTGCCGCGACAAATAAGATGAAAGAGTCATTAACATACCTCTTGCCGTACATCATCGGGTTTCTCCCATTAAATGTCAACATATGGCAAGATTGGGCCGCACTAGTCGTTCTCCTGGTTATAGTGTTCATGGTTTACGTAAACTCGGACTTGTTATACGTTAACCCGCTTCTTCTGTTTTTTTCTTACAACATCTATGAGCTGGAGGTTTACAAACCCTCTATGGGAGAAGAGACCTCTACTCAAATGATCACGCTTATTACCAGAAGGAAAAAAGTACCTCGTAACATGACCCTGTCGTTGCATAAAGTTGATAAGGCAACATATCTGGAGGAATGAGGTTGCTTAACGACATCTTTTCTTTTCTAAATCATGTTCGTGAGCCGAATATTACCTTATTTTTTATTATCCGAGAGAAGTCAAATGGCCCTCAACGATATTGCTATTCCCCATATTCTACGACCATTTCGGACGGAATCGGAGATGAACTCTTCCAATCTGCGAAGAGCCAGATATATGCAATACTTTCTCGAGAGCCTGAATTCATTGAGCACGGCATTCTCTCCGCGTCCGATAGATATACTATTGATTTCATTAGCGCCGCAGACGTTCCCTATCTCACAGATCTTTTACTTCAACTGGCGCAGAGTGATCTGGATACCATTTCGGATGACAATTACAGCTCTGTGCTGGGTTATATTGTCAAAATCGAAAATCAGGGGAACACGCTATATTTAGTCAAAAAGAGTACTCCTACGAAATTACTGCATAAAGGACGAATTCTTGCAATGGTGAGGGACGGATCATTTTCAGAGGTTAATGCAAATATCCTGACTATTGAAGGCTCATACGATGCAGCTTTCTTACAACCCGATGTTACTGCTGAAGTATTGTCTCCTACATCGAATCAGGTCTTCATTTTCAACAGACCGAACTTTGAGGCTTTCTTCGACTACAAAGAGCATTACATGCATGCGATATCCGTGCATCAATCCAAACTTGATGGCATCGAATTCATCTGCAATTTACAAGGTGTGGTCGAATACTGTTCGCAGCACGGTCTGATGATTCGTAAGCTCGCGAGAATCCTTGCATATCGGTCTTTCGACCCAAGCATATATTCACGCGAGAGAATATCAGAGCAGCTTCATCGATACAATGTCGAACTCCAGATGGATGCGGATGGCAGCGTCGCTTTCTGTCAAAGCAATATGTGGATAGTACTACGCCTATTAGATGACGATTACCTAACTTCAGGCTTGACTGGAGAGAACTACGAAGCCCGTTCAAAGTTGAAACTATTGAATCGTTGAATCTTTTTCCTACGGTTTTAATCCACACATTTAGGTACGCTAAAACGACCCCCACCGCCCGGCGCTCCGCGCCTCCTCACTCGCACCTGACGGTGCTCAAACTCCGTTCCTACGGAACGTCGTTCCGCCCCTCAGGGGCGGGCAGTGCAGGGCGATAGGCCGTGGATGGGGAGAAACAACTGATCGACCCATCTGAAAAACTCGTAATAGAGGGGGTGGCCCCGCAGGGCCACCGCCTCCCGCGCGGAGCACGGTGCGATAGCACGGTGCGGAGCGCGCACCCCTGCAGGCGGCGGCCGGCGAGTTCCGAGCCGGTCGCGGCCGTCAGAGAGCCCATACCGGAAGAAGAGATCAGGCAGACGCCACGACCGCGAGGGAGTGTGGTCTGCCGGTCGAGGTCCCCGCCGGCAGTCTCCATATCCCAAAAAAGATGGATCTTTAGCATCGTGAACAGATGCCGGCCCCTCACTCCCCGCCGATACCCCGCTTCCCGCAGATCTGCACCACCTTCTCCGGCTCATAGCGCAACGCAACCTCGCTCGTCCTCCCGCCGGCCTGCACCCGGATCAGGTCGACCAGTCGCAGCGAGTCAAGCTTTCGCAGTTGCCGGGAGAAGACCGTGTAGCCGACCTTCGGCGTCTCCTCTACCCGGCCGTAGATCGTGCCGGAGACCAGCGGGCCTGATTGTTCCTGCGACATCTCCGCGATCCTCCGGAGCAGCAGCCGCTCGTCCGTCGAGAGCGCCCGGATCGTGCAGGCGAGGTGGATGTGCTTCGCCTGCTCGTAGGCCTTCGTGATATCCTCCTCGACGACCTCGGTGCGGGCGGCGCACTCCGCGTTCAGCACCGCCCGCTTCACCAGGTCCAGCCCCACCCGCACGTCGCCCGACTCCATCGTCTGCTCGACGATGCGGTCCAGCATCGGCGCCGGGAAGACGCCGGGGTAGAGGCCGATCCGGATCCGGTCCTGGAGGATGCCCCGGATCTCGTCGGCGTCGTAGGGCGGGAAGTAGATGTCGGAGGGGCGGAACGGCGAAATGACCCATTTGCTCAGGTCGGCAGCAAGGTCGAGGTTCATGTCGCTGACCGTCGCAAAGACCGCGGCCCGGGCGCCGGGGTAGTCCTGGTGCAGCCGGAGCAGGGAGTTGACGACATCCCCGAGCAGGTTGTTGTAGTGGAGCAGGTTCGCGTCGTCCAGGCAGACGATCAGGCTCTTCTCCTGCCGCTGCAGGGCGCCGCCGATCGCGTCCATCACTGACCGGATCGAGACCCCGGTCCGCGCCGGAGCATGGCCGAAGACCGCGGCATAGACCCGGGAGAAGACCATGTACTTCGTCCGGTCGTTCTGGCAGTTCACGTAGACCGGCACGATCTTTTTGGTGGTCTGCTCGAGCTCGGAAAATATCCGGAGCACGCTGGTCGTCTTCCCGGTCCCGGGCAGACCCCTGCAGATGGCGTTCAGTGCCCGCCCGCCTTCGAATGCGGGGCGGATCTGGTAGGCAAGGTCGTTGAGCTGGCTTTCGCGGTAGTTGAAGAACTCTGGAGCGTAATCGATCTCGAAGACATCGATGCTCCGGAAGAGTGTCTGGTCGGACATGAGGAGTCGCGTTCTCATACAGGGATCGTCGGGGGGTGGTTATTTAAGCGGGAGCCGTGCGCATGGTGAAAGTGAAAAAGGAGTTGTGCCGGGAGGAGTTTACGCTCTTATCACCGTTGCTTTGTCCGATAGAGGGCACTATGGCCGAAAAATCCGGTGTGGCCGATCATCCACCGAGCACCTTCACCAGCACTGCCACCACCCCGCCAACGACCCCGCCGGTGCAACCGTCCCGCAGACAGATTGTTACCTGCTCAACAGTGAGCCATGGGGGGTATACCGGAAGAAACAGCGTTGCCGGGGTGGTAAATGCTCGCCGCCACCACCCTGCGGCCGGCAACCCGGGGGAAAAGCGTTATCCTGACGGGCGGGTAACAGGAGTATGATAGGCATGCTTACGGCTGATGGCATCCTCGGCACGCTGGCAGAACACCGGGAACGGATCAGGAGCCTTGGCGTCAGGCGGATCGGGGTCTTCGGATCGTTTGCCCGGGGCGAAGAGCGCGAAGAGAGCGATATCGATATCCTTATCGAGTTCGAGAAAGGGGGCCGTTCTTTTGACACGTACATGGACCTCAAGTTCTTCCTCGAAGATCTCTTCGGGAGGAAAGTCGACCTCGTCGACCGCGATGCCATAAAGCCGGCTCTCGCACCGCACATCCTCCGGAGTGTTCGATATGTCCCGGGAGTATAACCTCTATCTCCGGGATATCCTCGAGGCTATCGGGAGAATTGAGCGGTATACCCGGGGAATGGACTACGAGGAGTTCCTGGCAAACGACCTGGTGCAGGACGGAGTGATCCGGAACCTCATGGTCATCGGCGAGGCCGTGAAACTCATCCCCGAACCGCTGAAATGCAAACATGCCGATATCTCCTGGAGAAAGATTGCAGGGATGCGCGACATCCTCATTCACGCATACTTCGGGATCCATAACGAGATCGTGTGGGACGTCGTCAAGAACAAGATCCCGGAACTCCAGGTTGCAGTCAGGCAGATGCTTGATGACGAGGCTGCCTGATCACCCCTCTACTGTGGTTCGGGGCTCAAACGCGCTTATTCTGTCGTTTGAGCTCGCCTATTCGTGCCGGAGAACCTTCCCGCCCCTTAAAAGACTGATACGAGGTGAGCGTCATACCACTCAGCATAGATACGGGCGGGCGTAATGGCAGGACGCACATTAACCAGGAAGGTACGGGAGACCACTATGACGCCGGAGGACCTCGCGTATCTTCACCGCATCCTTTGGTACCGTACTGAGCGTAGAGGAGTTCTCCGAAGGCATCGGATCGGCGGAGGATCTCTGCTAGATGCGCCGGTTCTCACCCCCCGCCGAGCACCCGCACCAGCACCGCCACCACCCCTCCGACGACCCCGCCGGCGCCGGCGCTCACCGTCGAGAGCCGGCGCTCCTCGCCCACTTTTTCGGCTCGCCACCCTTCCAGCGCCCGGATCCGGGCCTCGAACTCCTCGTCCTGCGCCTCCATTCTCTGGAGCGTCCGGCAGATCCACTTTACGTCCCGGTTCGTCTCGTAAACGAGCTCCCTGGTGGTCTTTTCCCCGGTCATCCTGGTAACCCTCCCCGAGGACTATGTGCCATCGGACCCCAAAAGGCTGACCGTAAAGGATATACACAGGAATCCCGGCCAAATCTGCGGTCTAAGATAAAGTCAGGCTAATATTACTGGAAGGCATATCCTATGCTTGTCTGTCATATTCCCGGGAGCATGCAGGCAGGAAGTACCAACATGGCAGACTTCGTGCAGAAGACCGTCAACAAGACGGCGGTCCGGGACCTCGCTGTCCCGATCGCCGATGTAACGTCGTTCGACAACCTCATCGAGACCATCATCGATGACAACCCCTTCGGGTGCGTCGGGTATACCGGCTCCGACGGCCAGCCCGTCGCGGCCGTTGTCCGGAACCGCGAGCACTACACCGCGAAGGTGGACTTCATCGACGGCGAGGGGAAGCGCGTCGGGAACGTCTCCCTGCAGTCCCCCTCGATCACCGCCTTCAACGCGAACGCCGCGGAGGCTCTCGCAAACGCGACCCTCGCGGCCGCGATGGGCGGGGACGCCGAGCGCAACTTTGCCGGCGAAACCTACTACTGCCAGCTCAAGTGCCACGACCCGTCCGGTGACGACTACTACGTCACCTTCACCAGGAAGACCGTCCGGATCTCGTCCTATCAGGACGACGCCATCCGGACCGCAGTCGAGACCTGGGCGGACGCCGTGCCCGCACTGGCGTGAGAGAGAGGTTCTTTACCTCTCTTTCCTTCAGGAAAATGAGCCCTTTGTAGAAATTTCTCTCAACTCTATCCGCTGCCATGAATATGCCCAAGCGCCAGCGATGCGAGTGGCAAGTGGAAACATCTGTCATGATGTGAGGGCGTCCGAGGTCTCGGACACCAGAAAAGCAGGGCGGTGTTCCGAAGCGAGCAGCGTGAGTGCGGAAGATCGCCCTGTTGAAATTCTAACTCTGGTTCAGTTTTGAAAGAAATGCATCGGAGTTTCGTAGATTTTCCAATACAATCCTAGTTTCCGGATGCTGATCACCGTATTTTTCCAGCATTATCCGACAAGCCTCATGTAACTTTGTGTTAGCTAATTTACACAACCAATGCTGTCTTTGCGTGCGGCCGAGGTCCTGAAGGAGTAGAGCGTAATTGTTTAAGTGCATCGCGTAGATAGGGTGATTGCTACCAAAATACTTCTCATCAATACTAAGGGCTTCTTCGAGAAGAAGGCGAGCCCTCATTAGATTATCTGAGCCTCCTAATTCCTGCCGTATTGAGGCAAGGTTACTTAAATCGGTAGACGCCCGTAAAGGGTTTTCTTCTATATGATCTCGGTTGGTAATGTAAGAAAACATAAAATGCTTCTCGGCCTTTATTAGGTTCTCTTTCCCACCGATATCTTTTAAAACTACGCCGAGTGCTGTGTGCGCTGGAGCTACTTCGGGGCTTTGAGGACCAAAAGTTCTGATATGAATGTCAAGCGACTTTTCTAATTCAGCAACAAACGCACTCAGTTGAGAAGGATCTTCGAGGTGCCGTAAAGTTATTACATAGTTATTTAAAACTCTTGCATAAATCGGATGCTCCCGATCCAAAGCAGGTTCAAAAGATTCTAACGATCTCTTGAATGTCTTTGCTGCAACATCGTAATCACCGATCGAAGTAAAGTATATGCCCAATTGATTCAGCAGGAAGCCTCTCATCCCTCCATCGAGGGTTAAAGATTCTGCGATTTCAATTGTGACGAGTGCGTGTGGGAGAAGAGGTAATACTTTTGGCCAGTTATTGAAATCACTAAAGTCGAAGAGACAATTATCACACAATATTTTCAATGCGGTAGCACTCATCTGCCTTTTAAATGGCTCTTCCAGACGATTGCGGAGAATTGATTGGACTAATCTATGGAGGGAAATATAATCTCTGTTCCGCTCGATGAGAGAGTAATTCAATAAAATTTCGAGGGTGTCGTCAAGAAGCAATTCATTGCCTAACACTGACCTTAATGGCTCTTGAATCGCTTCCTGATCTTTACTTAATATACTTAGATCGATATCATTCGGTGCAAAAAAACAAAGGAGTGATAATAAGTCGGTTGCGACTTTGGACTGACTTTCAATTTCGTGGTAAGATATCTCTAGAGTTTTTACTAGACTTAAGGGATAATCTCGAGGGATGCCCCTATCGAGGAGGGTTACGTGATATTTTTTGTAGCGACCGTTGTACTCAGAGATTTGGAGTCCCTTTGCTTCAATGTAGGCACACGCCTGTGCAAGAGCCAACGGCAGATCCCCCAACGACTCTGCTAACAAATTAGCCTCATCTATGCAATCCTGTGTAGTCCGCTTATAGATGAATTCCAGCGATTCCTCTCGACTGAATGCAGAAACCAGTGTGTCTTTGCATAACTCCCCCCAGTGAGGATATGTTGAAGAGATCAGAACGTCTCCTGTCGCTGACCTTGGAAGAAAGCCAATTAGATCCTCAGGCCTCTTAGCATTATCAAATATTAATAGCCAGTTGCAATTTGTTTCAAGCCATCTCCGAATAGCGCCTATTTTCTCTTTTGGCTCTTTTATATCAAAGATATCCAAACCTATTTTTTCAGCGAGATCAAGGTAATTAGTGAGGACTGTTTCTGGGGATTCCGATTTTATCCACCACACCAGATCATATTTAGCAGAGAATCTGTATGCGTATTCAACGAGTACTTGCGTTTTACCAGTCCCACTTAAACCGTGTATCGAGTGAATGCGAGACGAGGGTATTTGCGAGTCTAATGAGGCCTCAATTGCCTGAAAAACCCCAATACGGCCTGTGAAATTATTGTTGCGAAGGAAAGGAACATTCCAAGTCTCAGGAAGTGTTCCGGGGAATCTTGGTCTTTTCGATGTTGGTTTTGTACCGGGGAAAGGAGGCGGGTGTGATGGTTTTGCCCTCTCCTGTGAAACGCCTTGCAATAACCTCTCTTTTGCTTGTTCTTCTTCGAGACCAACTAAATCGATGTGTATTCTCGACCGGAGAAGGCCGCCTATGGCGGTTTCACGAACTTTTATTGGAATTATTTTCCTTTGTGTACCTGTAGGATCCTCACAAAACTTTGAAGCCCACTCTGCCTGACAACACGCAGATGTAAGGTAATCGGGAGACAAAATTGAGATTAAAACACTGTTTTCTTTTAATGCATTGTCCATGCAAACAACAAAGTCATTTCCGGGTCGGAAATCCCATTCTTGGATAATAACTGAATAACTATTTTCTTCCAAGACCCCCGCAACCCACTCAGCCCACAATTTGTCGACTATATTGTAACTTATAAAGAAATCAGCCACACTGGATCGTCAGTTTGGGAAATGATAAATGTTTAGCCAGCGAGCATGCCTGGCGGAGCCGGCGGTGCGCGCGGCAGGCAGAAGCGACCGCCACGGTGCAAGCGGAAGCGAGCGGGTGAGGGCGTCCGCGGTCCCGTGCACCGGGAAGAACCAGGGCGATGTTCTGCAGCGACCACCGGGAGCAAAGAAGCTCGCCCGGCCGCACCGCCCGAAAAAGAAGAGCCCTCCTCACCACCCCCGGTGAGGAAGTCCGCCGCCCGCTGCGCATCCGCGGCCGCCCGGATCACGTCGGCCGCCGAACCGTCGCGGATGTGCCGGAGCCACCCGGCGATGTAGGCCGCCTGGTTCTCGGCCACCGGCATGTCGGTGCCGGTCATGGCACAAAGAAACGCGGCGCCCATCTCCGCCGTCAACTCCTCCCTGCTGTACCGCTCGGACCCGAACCGGATCGGCTCAGTGATCCCCGGCCGGGCGAGGCGGGAGGCGTGCCCGGTCCAGTGGGTCAACTCGTGGAAGAAGGCCGAGTAGTAGGCCTCCGGGGAGGCGAACCGGTCCGGTGCCGGCATGGCAATCCGGTCGCCGGCCGGATAGTAAGCCGGCTCGCCCGGACCGACCCGGGGCCGGTTGCGGGCGATGAGGTCCTCGCAGGTGGCGACCGGCCGGACCTCGCCCGCCTGCTCGACCTCGATGCCCTCGCACTGCGAGAGGTTGAAGACCTTGTAGTACCGGACCAGCGGCCGGTCGCGCTGGAGCGCCACCGTCACCTGCTCGCCGTTCTCGTTCGTGACCTTCTCCGTGTCGTAGGAGGACCAGAAGACCACCATCCCGCTCGCCTTCTCCCCGCGCCGGACGTGGCCGCCCGCACGCCGGATCTGGTTGTAGGTGCCCCACCAGGTGTGGCCGGAGAGGAGGAGGCGGTTGATCCCCCGGTAGGGTTTGTGGGTGACGATATTCATCGGGGAGAGGCTCTGCCAGGTCTGCCGCCAGGGAACGGTGCCGGCCTCGAGGGAGGAGAGGATCCGGTCCCGGACCACCTCATAGACCGATACCATGCTTCAGGCCTCCCACTCGTAGCCGCACTCGGGGCAGACGTAGGCAGCGATCACCGTGTAGGAGCAGGGCGCTCCCCAGAAGGTCTCCCGCTCCCGGTGCGTCCGGCAGTGCTCTTCCCTGACGACGGCGCCGCACCTGTCGCATGTAGTCGTTATCACTCGTCTCCCCTCCTGCGGGGGACCAGCACGGCCTGCCTGCCGGTCTCGTAGGGCGACACGAGGACGACAAGGTCCGGGGCGCCCGGCTCGTCCTGCTCATTGTCGCTGTGCCGAAAAACAGGGAGGGTAAAGGACGGCATCAGAAGAACCTCCCGTTGCCGTAGCGCTCGTCCTCCTCCGCGGCCTGCTGCACGCAGAAGGCGAGGCCGTACTCCGCGACGAGATCCCGGTAGTGCTCCCGGATCCGCTCGGCCTTCTGCCGGCACTCCTCGGCCGCCAGCCTTGCGAGCCGGTCCCGGAACCCGTCCAGTTCTGCAGCCTGCTCGTCGTACTCTGCCATCTTCAGCAGGTCGCGGTAGGGGATCGCGTCGGTAAAAGAGAGGGGGCGCCCGGAAGGGTTAAGGGGCTGCCCACCGATCATTTCTGTGCAGGGGTTCGTGGTGGCCGCGTCTGACCAGGACATTTACGCCACCTCGAACACTGCCGCTTTTCCGATACTCCCGTTGACGACCTGCAGGAGCTGTGACTTGATCACCGTGCAGAGCGCTCCTTCGGTCAGGTGCAGGTTCACCGCTCTTCCCGTCGCGCTCGGCATCGCGTAGCCGTGCTGCCGGCCGTCCTCGCCGACCAGGCAGTTGTTGTCAAAGTGGAACGATCCGACCGTGTCGATCTCCACCCGGAGCCGGCCGTCGCAGAGGGCCAGCCTGCCGATTTTCTTGAATGTCATCTCTCGATTCCTCCAGTGAGTGCTTCTCGTCTCACTATTATAGTATAGGAGGGCTGAGTATTTAAATGTTTATACTTTGTATGTACATTGTATATTTTTAGTTAGACTTTAATGATACGAGGGTCATATTATGAGTATGGAGAAGGTGGACGTCACCGTCAGCGGATACGAAGTGCGAGAGAAGACCGTTACCAAAACCGGGAACAGCGGTCATGTTATGGTGCCGGTCTCGTGGGTTGGCAAGCGGGTGAAGATCGTCCTGCTCGACCCGGTCGAGGAAGAGTAAGGAGCGGCCGGGTCCCGCCGGACGGGCGAGCATTCTCGGTCAACCGCGCTTGCTCGTAATCGCTTCAGAACAGCGCTATCATTTTTTTGCGTTTTGGTATTTCGGGCGCCCTCCCTCGCTTGTCGCGGCCTCGCGGCGCAACGGCTGCCCCCGCGTTTGCTCCATAATGGAGGGGAACACAGATCCCCATGAACAGGCCGGAGGGATACTTGCCTATCCCTCCGGCCGGGTCCTATCGCCACGGACTGCCCGCCTCCCGAGGGGGCGGAACGACGTTCCATCAGGAACGGAGTTCGAGCACCGTCAGGTGCGGAGGAGGAGCGCGAAGTGCGCGGGCGGTGGGGTCCGTTTGAGGGGTGGCCTTGCGCCACCCCTCCGTGCGAGGAGCGCGGTGCGGAGCACGGCGTGACGAGCACTTCCCAGCAGACGATGACCGGCGAGTTCCGAGCCGGTCATGGTCGTCAGAGGTCCCATACTGGAAGAGAAGACCAGGCAGACGCCACGACCGGAGGGCGGCGAGGGGGCACGAAGTGCAGCGCCGGAGGCGCGACCCTCGCTGACCGGAGGGAGTGTGGTCTGCCGGTTGAGGGTCCAGAGCAGCGGTTTTTCCCCAGGTAGGCCGTGAACTGCACCACTCGGCCAGAACTCGCGGTGGCGAGCGATACGTTGAAAAAGATCTTAAGTTGAGGCTCGGTTTACGATTTTTCCGTAGCCTTTTTGCTCAAACTCTATTGCATCGTCCTTGTTGATAGCCCACGTGCATCCGTATGGATTATTGTACCTCAGCCCCTGTTGCGATACGAGGGTGAGCTCGGGCAGCACTTTCGCAAATTCGAAGTACACCTTCTCTTCTTGTTCTCGCTTTCTATCGTTTGGTTTGTGGATCACTTGTTCTTGTTTTTTATTGTCCGGCTTATGGATCACTTGCTCGATATCATCCGGTTTATGGAGCGTCCCTCTCTCGATTGTGTGCACCACAGTCTGGTTCTTTCTGCCATTATGTTCGAGATAGTGATCCAGGTCGTTGAATATTGACGAAAACCTTGCTTCGAGCTCTTTAAGGTCTCTCACCTGTTCACGGATTGAGGATATCTGATTCTCTGAGACGAGGTCGAGTTCCCTATATTTACCTTCAGAATAGGAATTGGTCTTCCATACAAACCCGTTTTTTGGGGAGTAGACCTTCCAGAGAGCATCCTTGAATCCCTTAAATGACGCGTACATTAATTTGATCTCTTCTCTCAGAGTTGTAGGATTGTCCCAGGTATTGCTTTTAAACACCGCATAGAGTCTCTTCAGGTCGCGTCGATAATAGTAGTATTTGTCCTTTAACTCGGTGAGATCGTCCAGGACGGGTAACACAGAGTCTCTTAATCTGGCACATCTCTGGTGTTGCGCCTTAACATCAGCGAGATAATGCGAGTAATCCCCGTTCAGCACATACCAGACCCATTCCCTCAATCCTGTCGACGGGTTTTTTGTTGTACACAGCGTCTTGTTGTCGGAGTTGATGCCGATAGTACGGATGCCTTTTCGAACGTAGTAAAGCCTTTCGTGAGTTAAACGGAGGTCGTTTCTATCGATATTCTGAAAGTTCAAAGGGATCTCGTAGTCCCCCCACGTTTCATAATAGGGCTGAAGATCCAGGTAATTTCTCAAGAGCCAGTAGGACTCGATTCCATCCCGGGCGTACTTCTCCTCCCGTTCCTGAAGTTCCTCCTGGCTGATCTTACTGAGCTGGATCTCAAACACCACGCTCCGTTCTCCCCTCGTTGCGTAGACATCTGCCCGCCAGTCGCCGGCCGGCGACTGGTATTCGGGTTGAGCATCCCATCCTTCTGCTTTGCAGATCTGGTAAATCTGGTTCTTGAGTCTTAAGTGGTCGAGCGATTCCGGCTCTCTCCCACACTCATCAGATCTGTGAGCATGGTAGAAGTGTTTGAGGCCGCACTTCGATATTCTGGCATGCCCGCTCATCCCGCAGCAGGGCATTGTTATAGTGAGGCCTTTTCTATGCTGAGCCTTGAGTTCGCTCCATTCGCTATCAGATAGATCGGGGGCGATAACCCTTTCACCGTTGATGATTGCTGAAAGCGGAATGCCATCACATCCTTACTCTCGATGAAATCTCACAGCACTCCTGCGCCGGATCTCCAGGGCATCGGCCCCTGCACCACACAACCCCCTTCACAACCGCCACCTCATCCCCTGTCAGCCAGTGGTCGACGCCGAGCAGGCGCTCGAGCGGGCGGTTGATCCATGCCACCCGACTCTCGTGGTCGACCATGAGTACACCCTTGATGAGCGCATCGAGAATGGCTGATTTTAAAAGCAGTTCGGGTGGAACGGGGTGGGGCTGACTCACGTTGTCGATACTCCTGCTGGTTCAAATTCAATTTTTATTGGAGAATAGTGCATAAAAGTATTCGCCGGATGAGGAGAAGGGTTCGATCTCTCTGGAACCCGCGCGGTCTGGTTCCAGGGTCCGGTCGGGCATCAGAGAGTCATTTGTTCACAGAAATAAAAGGGGTTGCTTTCATATCCCCACCGGCGGGGGCCTGGCGGAACTGTCGGGCGGGATAAGGGTGTGCCCTCTTCTGGCACAGGCGAACGCCTGTCACACCGGCCATGGCCGGTGGGGGACCTGCAGCCGGGTCCAGGGATGGAGGGTCTTTTGCCGGGGGGCGTTCATGGAACTGGCCCGGCAGGCGAGTCCGGGGTGACGACGGTCTTGGTGTTGCTTCCCCGGGCCTCAAACTCCCCGCCCCTTGCGTGCCGGTAGAAACAGCAATATATCTCCTCCTTCTATTCCTCCACGTGTACAGAACTCGCATGCCCCTGATCCAGACTCTCACCGCAGCCGGATGTATGGGCGAACGAACAGCATACGCTGTAGGTGAAGAATGTAACAGGTTGAGAAATTCCCAGCATGATGGCATAAACGGCTATTTCTCGTCGCGTTGTTTACAGCCAACCCGGTACTCTACCGGTTCTGGTTGTGGAGGTGACTTTCATTGACGCGAATTTTTCCCAGACCCTCACATATGACAAAAGAAGAGTACGAGGGCAGAATGGCGTTAGCCGCGCTGGTCGTGTTCATCATCTTGTTTATATTGTGGTCGATCGATGTTACTTTCTTCGGGGGGTAAGTATAGGCAAGTAACCCTGCAGGCCATCCGGCGTCATTGAATTTTTTTTGCCTTCAACTCGCCTTGAGTACAAGCCCAGCACCAAGAACGTCGAGTTCAAGAATTACAACAACTTTGAGGCGCTCAAGCATCTCATATCGAGCGGCATATAAGCGGATTTTTAAGAATCTCTATGGGTAGACCAACTTACGTAAATGATGGCAATCTTCCAGAGGCTGACTCAGACCGATTATAACAAAGTAGTATCGGGGTCCTGAGGCAGAACAATGGTGTCAAAAGAGACTCTGGACGAGACCTCGATGATGGATACTGAATTGTGTGGCACTGTTTTCTGCCTGAGAGAGTCGATAAATCAGGTAACATCCGTGGGTAAAAAAGGGAGATTAACCGGGTTTAGGGGCAATAAAATTGCTTTAGAGGCTATTCATGCCCCTTCTCCGAATTAAATAACAATTGGTTCCTGTCGCCGTCCAATACAGCAGTTGAAGGTATACCGGATGTATTCGCAAAGCAATTCGATATCCGTTCCCTTAAACTGCCCGGGCCTTCGAAGTTCAGATATCTCCCGCCACCCCTCGGGATCCTGACCCGGTATATCGATAGTTTTGGCTGCTTCCTCCGGGATATACTTCTTATAATAGTCCCCCACGCTTTTAATCATAAAGAACGGGGTGGTACCATCTACAAAGAACGTCATGACATTACGGAGATAGGTTGGGGCACAGTCTGAGCGAGTGAGTGTGATACTGACCGCATGGTCGGGTTCAGATAGGTTCAGAGTAGATGCTGCGATCTGCCTAACCTCTCCCATGTAAGAGCGCTCATAATTTCGACCTGATTGGTGCGGATAACTGAATCTCTCATCGATAATCTCCAATTTTTCTTCAAGAGTTCTCACCACGATTAACTCACTCCTCTCTGAAGATTCCATCAAAGCTAATTCCTCCTGAGTCATACTATCCCGGGGGAGACGCAGGGCAGCGCATGTCCTGGTTGTCGCGGCTCCATGCCGCTATCGGACTCTGACAGGTGGTGGAGAAAACTAGCAGGGAACTCACTGTGGGAGATAATCGTGCATACGTTACCCGGAGAGTTGTGTGCGTTTGAGCCTATACTGTTTTGATTGAAAGAACACCCCTCGCATGCCCCTCGAGATACAGCCCAATTACCACGGCTACCATATAAATGCCCCGCTCACTCCCTGCAATCGCTCCACCCTTCAAGAAGGGCTACCCATCTTGATAGGTCGCGATCGGGTCGATAGGTTGCACGAAGTTCTATGAGCGGGTGAAGAGTCTGGAGGCACGGCAGGAGAGGGTGCGGCGAGGGCATTTTCCTTTCCAGCATAGGCGTTTTGGGGCAGCCTCACCCAGATTCCTCAGATACTCTCACACGGCATAAGGCGGCTTTATATTGTCAAAAGGAGATTAAAAATCAATGGCATATGAGGAAGGACTACTCAAATATATCATTTTTACACCTCTAACCATTGTAGG
Source organism: Methanoculleus sp. UBA291 (assembly GCF_002499755.1). Lineage (NCBI taxonomy): Archaea > Methanobacteriati > Methanobacteriota > Methanomicrobia > Methanomicrobiales > Methanomicrobiaceae > Methanoculleus > Methanoculleus sp. UBA291. Next base: position 38,573 of record NZ_DANC01000013.1, read on the forward strand.
CGCTGTTTCAATGTACATCTATGGTGGAGGAATATTGGCACTTCTCAACGCATTGCCCCATATCGTTTCTGGTGATTTTATTGAAGCTTTCATTCAGTACTTCCTTCAGACGGCGCTTCCTCCAACCTCAATTGGACAGGTGATCATTCAGATAATTGTTGGAACCTTCACAGCGGGTATAAAGTGGTTTGTTGCGATGAATTTTTTCAGATGACGTTTCGATAAACGCGAAGGGATTCATGGCCCCGATTTTCCGTTCTCCGGATCGGGATTGGATTCAGGGCCAATTCAATACTACAGAGCTTTCGTTACACTAACTTCTATTTACTCCCCTATTGCCTTGAGGAACGCATCGCGGGGATCGGTATAATAGATCACGGTGAGCCGGGCTGCTAACTCGTCCGACATCTCGTTCATCTGCCGGCGGCTTGCAACAGGGAGGAGGAGCATGGTCGCTCCCTTTTCGACCACAAGCTCTGCCATGTCGAGCGCATGATATACCGGCTCGATAGTACCCCCGACGCTCATGCCTCCGGCTATCGCCATGCCTCCCTTAAGACTCCTGTTGAGCGTGGCCGAGGCGAGAGCCATGAGGATCGAGACCGAGAGAGAGGCGCCAGCGCCGACCGGCGTCATCGATCTAACCTGGACCGAATACTCAGCATCTGCAGGATCGTGATCCCCAACAAGACGGCGAGCCTGAGTGTAGAGAACCTGCTCAGCCGCCCGGAGGCTCTCACGAAGTCCTGCTGGCGCCTTGACGTTGATCAACCGGATGCTTGAGCCGGGTGTGACCGTGACCTCGATCTTATAGAGGCCGCTGCCCCCTCCCTCCTCGTCAGGTCCTACGGCCCAACACTGCCCCGGCGGCAGCGGCTCGGGGCTGATCGTGTTTTCCCTGTGAAGCTCGGGTGTGGTGACGTACTGCTCAATCCCATCCGGCCCAAGCCGGTAGCTGAACATCGTGTTCCGGAACTCGGCCGATCCGATACGCTTCTGCTGCTCCTTAACCCGGCGCCGTGACTCAAGAGCAATGCGGGCGGCCCATTCGAGATCCTCATCCGAGATCTCGCAGTCGGGTGATGGATAAAGAAGTTTGAGAAGGCCATCGATCGTCTTCATGACCGCACGGCGGTCGCGGCCTGATAGTGCATCGCCGAGAAGGAGCCGGTCGGTGATCAGGTGGAGCCGGCTGCCGTTCCGGAGCTGCCGCCAGGACTCGCTGAGAAAGTCGCTGACGAGCCCGTAGTGCTCGGTCATCATGGAGGGGTGGATCTTCGGGTAATCCCATCCCGGAATGTAACTGTGGATCCGGTCCATGAAGGCCGTGTCGTCTCGCATCTCAGGGGGCATCGGACCGAAGAGATGGCCGATCCGTTGCTGGTGCTCGACGTCGACATCGAAGTTCCCCAGCATGATGATGCCGCCCTCGGCGCGGATGCTCTCGCGGCCGCGGCTGAACTCGCCCGACTCCATGTAGCCTTTCATGATGTTGACGCCGTCCTTCTGGTCGAACCTGATCCCGGAGACCTCGTCGAAGCAGACGACATCATACTGGCAGACGAGACCGCGCTGCCCGGAGGCGTTGTTGACGAACATCTTGGCCACGGTCGCTTTGCCACCGGAGACCAGGTGCGAGTAGGGGCTGATCTGCTGGTAGAGGTAGGATTTGCCTGTGCCTCGGGGACCGAGCTCGATACAGTTGTAGTTCTTCTCGACAAACGGGACCATCCGGAGGAAGAGGACGTTTTGCGCCCGTTCGTCAAAGGAAGAAGGTTCGAGGCCGATGCTGCGGATCAGGAAGTCTTTCCACTCGCGGGTGGTCATTCCCTCGCGGCCACGGGCCAGATCGCTGATAACGTTTCGTTTGGAGAGCTGGATCGGCCGGAGGTTGGTGATGGAGAACGGTCGGCCGCTCTTGCCCTCGCCGGGGCCGGCGCCGTACTCGAGCTCGACCTCGCCGTAGAACCCGCCGGTCAGCATCCGTTCGTTCTCGTAGACCATCTCGGCCGGGATGTAGACATCGTTGAGGAGGAGGGTCGGGATGGTGGCCATGAATGTGTCGGAGCGCGTGTCAAGCCGGGCCGTGATCAGGTCGATCACCTTGACCGAGCCCTGCTCGCGAGCCCGGGCTTTGAAGAGTTCGTTCTCGCCGGCACGAACGATTCGTTCGGTGAGTTGCCGCTGGACGATGGCGAGGCCTTCGCGGATCTCGGCCTCGTCAGTGGTCGCACAATATTTGCCGATCAGAAACTCGGCGACGTAGGTCGGAACAGGGTAGCCGCCGCGAAACTTCTGGGCGAGGTCTTTACGGACCACGTATCCTTCAAACGCCGCCGTTACCTTTGAATCAAGTGCGTCAAGGTCCACCATACTGTCACTCCTGTCCTATTCGGACCGCCCTTTGTGCTACGGGAGATTTCTGACTGTCCAGAACGACGAGCCAGGCCTCTTTTCCTTCGTTACCGTCATCTTCGATGGTGAGCGAGGCGTTGCCCTCGATGCTGACCGTACGGCTGCCGGTCGTGACGCTGCTCCCTGCGTCGGCTGGCCTCCATCTGATGTCGACAGAGTAGCCTTCGGCGCCGTCAACATGGACCCTGCAGATCAGTCCGGCCCACCGGACCTGACCGATCTCGATACCCTTGCTGCGTGTCGCACCAATTTTGACGACAATCTCCGGCACGACGGTCTCCTGCGGGCTGAGGCCACCGTGCTCGTATTCTTTCCCCTCCTCGAAACAGGAGACTCCGGGTGCCAGGGCGATCCGGACGTTGCGGTCCCAGAACCATCGGACGACAGGGTAGTCGGTCTCTGCGTCGGCCCGCAACTCGGCGCAGCGGCCCTTCTTCACCTCTGTGAGCCCGGGTTTCAGTTCGGTCTTCCGGAGTTTGCCCGGGAGGAGGAGCCAGCCGTGGTCGGTGACGATGCGCACCTGCTGCCAGCCGGCCTCAAGGAGTTCGATCGCCCGGTCACGGATCTTCTCGATCTCCCTGTCGAGAACTTCAGGGAGGGCAGCCCCTTTGGTATGCCCCTCTGTATCGATGTCTCCGCAGTCAGTCCAGGCGGAGTGCGCAGGATCGCCGGTCTCGGAGTCGCTGAGCACGCTGAACCCTTTGTCGTTAAGGATGCTGCGTAACGCGGTGATCGTCGCGAGCGCCCCGCTCTTAGTTCTGGGGGTCAGGTTCTCCCCGGCAACGAGTTCGCCGGCGATCGGCATGACCGCCGGTTTTGCCGTCGAGGTCTGCGTTGGAAGAGCACTGAAGCGGTGGGAGAGACTACAGGAGTACCCGGCATCCTTCAGACTCGAAGAGAGGCGGTGGCCGAGGTCCATGCGGAGGCCGTCGACAAAGAGCAGAACCTCGCCGGCAACGGGCTCCTGGTTCTCTTTGCGCATCGGTGCCGGTTCCTGCAGCCACTCCTTCTGGAACGCCTCTGCCATCGCGTCGAGCCAGTTCCGGTAGAGCACGTTGACAACGGCTGCAACGGCCTCGCTGCTCTTCCTGTCCGTCGCCTGCTCAAGCGCACGGACCACGGCATCGTCGGCCCGCCATGTGGTAGTGGCGTACCGCTCTGCCTGCTCGAGTACGGTCCCGCCGAACTTCATGTCGGCCGTGATGATCGCGAGGTGCGCGAGGTGTTCGAGAGCCCGGGCGAGGGGGCTCTCCCCCATTCCTGCCCAGACCCACTCCCGCCGCGGGGCGTGCGCCCGTTCCAGGTCCGCGATCTGCCGGCGTGCTTCCTCCGGGGAGGCCTCGGCAAGGGCCATGAAGACCAGATAGAGTTCTTTCTCGCGTAAGTCGTTGTATTGCGGCCACGAGTCCGGATAGGGCATCCAGCCGGGCAATTTTACGCTGCGGAGGAGCCGGGGGACCTCGGGGTAGGCTCCGGGCTTCTCCGTGAACCGCTCCCATACGTCCGCCCACCTGCCGGACTGAGAGCCCAGCTTCTCCGCGGCAGTAGCCGCACCGTCCTTCTCCGGGTCGAGGTCGTACTCTTTCCTGCATATCTTACAGAACGCTCCCCAGTCGCCGCTGACCTTCATCCGCTGCTCTTCTCCGGCCGGGGCGTTCATCCACAGGAGGATCTGCTTGTTCGGGTCGGGGTGGTGGAGTTCGGCAAAGAAGGCCGCGTTGAGCGGCTCCTTTGATTTCAGGAACTCCACGGCTTCGTCGGCGAGGACGGCCGCGGCGCTCCGGATGGCATCCCGTGTCTCGGCGTCGTCGTGGACCTGGATGGAGAGGCCGCCCTGGCTTGTCTTCAAGAACGCGAGCAGGGTCCAGTCGCGCCCGTTTCGCTGCGACCAGACGTTGCCGAGGTACTGGAGGCCGGCGAGCGGTTTGATCTCGTCGGGGCAGTCTTCAAGGTTGCGGAGCTGTTCGCGTGAGTACCCGGGGAGGTACACGATAACCGGCTGGTCCTGGGGGAGGGGAGCGTCGGTGGTATGGGCGACAAGGCATCGGAGGTAGATGGCCGGGCCGGTGAGGTGCTCCGGGTCGTAGGCGCCGAAGGTGACGATGGGGAGGCTGTCCCGGAGGCGGGCGACGATGGGCGCCCACTCGCCGGTCCTGTCCGGGAAGACGACCACCTGCTGCCGGACGACGTCTTCCCGGTTGTAATCGTTCATGGCGCCGGCGAGCGAGTCGCGGACCCGGTCTAAGAAGGTTTGTTTCATTTCGAGTTCCCTCATACAATTTGATGTGAATTAGAGCGAGAGGACCATTGCATCATCATCGTCATAAGCGCCTTCCCAATCGTCTGGTAGACGAAGGCATTCGTCCAATAAGATAGACTCATACTGGAGCGCAATATCATACTCTTCTTTTGAGACAGTGATAGTATCGGGGCCATAATCAAGTGACTGAACCTCTTTTTCCCTTTTAAAAAGGGCGGAGTATATCAATTTAAACTTTACAATTAAATCAATAGCATCTGCTTCAATATCGCCCCTCTTTTTTTCTGTAGCACTAATGGCAATAGATTGAATTGCATCTACCACTTTCCGGATACACCGCGTCTTCTTTTGATGCGCTGCGCTTTTTCCAATCTTTCTTAATTCGTCCAGTATCCAGAGCGCTTCCTTGCCGTTATTTTGGTGGATTGAATATTTGCCAAGGTACTGCAGCATCTGAACCGATGAATTAAATAGTGTAGTTTTATCTCTGTTTACGTATTCGAGTGCGATCTCACCGATTCGTTTAAAGACAAAGTCATCTTTGAAGATAAGGTTCTTTTCTATTGCACACCTTCCAAGGTTATCAAGTATTTCAATTGCTTTCTGTGAGGAGGTATCCAGATCATGTTTGACCGAGGCTTTTCCGATGTTGCTTATCGATTCAGCAAATGAGAATAGTATGAATCTCCACTTCTCCGTAACTTCATCGTCTTGAGTTAACCCCTCAATTCCTCCAATAGATTTGGCTGTTTCTTTCAATGTTGTGAGTGAATGATTAACAACAGAAACCAGATTATATTCGCACGCTTTAACTGCAACATCTTCTATTGCGGAGCAAGATCTATTGAGAACAAGTATCTGCTGCTCTTTGAAAGCCCATTCATTAATCGTTTCCAAACGAGTGATTATCTCAAACACATATTTATCTTCCCTCTTTTCGATGAGCAAGAATCCACAGCGTTTGATATCATCAAAGAACCGGAACAAAATGTAATCGTCCTGCCAATTCGCCGGACGATTAGCGATAAGCTCTTTAAATCGCTCTTCAGCACAGGCCAACCCCGTGCTCATGGTAGTAAAGTCATTAATTCTAACTGCGCCATAAATGACGTCAAAGACTGATTGGAACGGATCAACCTGCGGGCTGATTGTCTCTATATCAATTAAATCTGCGAGATTTTTTACAACTTTTTCTGCGTTTAGGAAATCTAAGGTACTGAAGACGTAGAGAATAAGCATTAAGGACAGGTATACTCCCAATACAAGAACAAAAAGTGTTCCGAACGTAGTAGATCTTGGCGAATTAAGACTGTCAATAAGCGTGAGAATTATCGAGCCGATTATGATCGAGACTATGTAATTGCAGAGGAAAAACCACAATGTCACATTTCTTTTGAATATTTCAATGACTCTCGGCGAATACTTTGATGCGGTCATTTCAACTGCAAGGAGCGTGAGGGATATTACGATAGCAAGGATTGTTGCCTGGATCTGATTCGAAGCGCTAACAAAAGAGCGGGCGCTCTCGCTAGTGATGTTGAATCCTGGAAAAGACAATACGATCAGCAAAGCTACTGCAAACGCCGATAAAAGAAGAGCGCTGCAAGCACAAAACCCGCGCTTATATGGGTCGGTATAGATCCAGTCACTGATCTTCTGTCTCAATCCTTCCAGCATTCTGCCTCGCCCTCTGCTTCTCCTCCAGCGTAAAGTGCAGGTCGTTCAACCGCTCCGTCGTCCCGGAGCAGTTCGGCACCGGATCGGTGCCCCGGTCCTTGCCCCACTTGATGTTCGGCTTCCACCGCAGGACGCCGGCCTCCATGAACGGCCGGATGTTCATCCGCACGCCGTCGTTTAAGTCCGGCTCCCAGCCCACCGCCTGATCGTGGAGCGGCTTCCACCGGACGTAGATGTCATACGGCGGCTCGCCTTCGAGGATCTGCTCAAGCTTCGCCTTGAGCGCTTCGGCGGCGGCAAGCCTCCGCTCGGCGCCGGGCTTCTCCTGCCGGACTTCGTCCTTCTGCTGCGAGATCCAGTTGTTGCCGAGGTAGGTGTAGATCAGTTTCTCAAGCGTCCTCCGGTTGAGTTTGTGGTAGTTGAGCAGCACCGAGAACCCGTCCTTCGTGCCGTCCCAGACCTGCCAGACGAACGGCCGGTGGTGGAAGAGCTTGCAGTGCGACGCGAAGAATTCGTCGCGGAGGAATCCTTCGAGGCCGCCGGTCTTTGTGCATCCGGCCTGCCGCAGGAGTTCCTCCTCTTTCCGCGGCGACCATTCGTCCCCGTACGCAGCGGCGAGGATGCTCCGGAGCAGTTCGACTGCCGGACGCTCGCCCCAGACTGGAGGGATGCAGACGATGCCGTCCTGGTCGGCGAGGGCGTCGAGGGGGTCGTCTGCCGGCTGCTCCGGCCAGCGGTAGCCGAGCATCCGGGCGATGGCAACGTGGAGCGGCAGTTCGCTGCCGGCGATGTTACCCTTGAAGAGCCACTGGGTGGGGTCGTCGGAGTGGGGTTCGGGGAGCGGGCCCATCTCATCAGCGACTTTTTGCCAATAAGAGAGGTCGAAGGGGACCTTAATTAGCGTCCCTTCAGTTATGCTTAATGTGGGATCGATTTTCAATAAATTATCGATATATTCTGTTGAAGTAATATAACGGTAAATCGCTGCAAGGTATCTCTCTTCACGGGGTATGACAACTCCAATCGTGGTATCAAATTTACATCCAGAGTAAATCGTAACATATTTTGAACCGGTTACATTAATTGCATAACCCTTGTGACCCCATGCTAAACGCCCGGCTTGCCATCCCCCCCCAATCCTGTTTTGCGATTTGAGTAGGTTAATGTAATCAAAATATTCCGACCCCCATCTCAATAGAGAATGATATCCGCCAATTAGACTATTTGTTTTATTTGCAGTCTGGAAGTAAACCCAATCTCCATTTATTTCAGCAATCTCCCAAAATTTTATTACAAAATGAGGGTTATCTGTTGTTCCTATGCCCTGTGCTGAATAGCAAAAATTATCCAGCGTCTTAGAACAACTCAAATCTGCATCCAATCCGATTCGTGCATCTGGATTTTTCAATTGATCTTTTTGATGGATTTCTTTAAAATTTTCTTTTAGTTCCGTGGACTTTTCAATCGTCGATTTAGTTGCTAATAGATCCGAAAAGAGAAAGATAGATTCCTCTTTTGGATGCGTATTTGCTAATGTAATCAATGCTACTTGAACAACAGATCCACCAATCGTTTCAAATGCATTCGCTCCTAGTCTAGCAACCGTGCCAAACATTTGATTATGAAGATAAGTGGTTCTTAATATCTCATATGTGGTTAAATATAGCCAGTTTTGGGGAGTTACAAGCCCATATTGCCCATAGGGTCTCACGAATGAGTTGCACCTTTCAAAAAACGACGTTGCTAAATCGGCATTTGAATGGGGATATTTTTGTTCACAATAGTCTTGCAATATCTTGATCTGTTTTCTATATCCTAAAAACGGCGGGTTCGTCACCACAATATGGAAGTCCTTCTTTCTTAGGTAATGGACCGCTTTCAACACCCCGCTCGCCGTCTCCCCGAACGCCTCCGCCACCGGATCGCCGGTCGCCTTCTCCTTCGCGAGCGCCTTCTCCAGTTTCTGCATCAGCACCTCGCCGGGAACGAGCGTGCCGCCCTCCTCGATCTGGATCAGGCTGCCGAGGCTGTCGGCGTTCTTGAAGAGGTCGTAGTACTTCTCAAGTTCGCCTTCGAGCAGCCCGTCCCCGCCGGCAAGCTTCAGCCACTCCTCCTTCTCCGCACGGATGGGGAGGCCCACACAGGCGAGGTTCGGGAGCGGCAGGTAATCGTCGGTGGGGAAACCGGCCTTCCACGCCTCCATCGCGACGGCAAACCCGGCGATCTGGATGCAGCGGGGGTCGATCTCAAGCCCGTGCAGGTTGTCCCGGACGATGCCCGCGATCGCCGCCTCAAGGGACTCGCCCTCCTCCTGTCGCATCGCGAGCAGCATGTGGAACGCCTCGACGAGGAAGTGCCCGCTGCCGCAGGCAGGGTCGAGGATCTTCAGGTCGCCGGCCGTCGCCGGGAACGCCGAGAAGTCGTGCTGCACCTGGTCCTTGTAGTAGACCCACCCTGCACGAAGCGGGCTCTCCGGGTGCCGGTCGAGCCACCAGGCGCCGAGCGTGTTCTGGAGCAGGAACTGCACCATGTACGGCTCGGTGAAGAGCTGCGTCACGGCGCAGATGTCCGCCCCCTCGATCTTCCGCCCCGACTTGTTGACCGTCGCCTTCTCCTCCGTCTGCCAGAACTGGTACGTCCAGCCGAGTGCGTCCTGCGCCCGGAACGTCTCCGCCGGAATCCCTGCAAGGATCTCCTGTAGGGCGGCCCGGTCCTCCGGGGCGTACTTCAGGAGCAGGAGGGGGTCGTCCTGCTGGAAGATGCCTGGCAGCATCCCGGCCGCATACTCAGCCGCGACCTCCCACTGGTCGAGCCCGCGAGCGCGTGCGATCTCGGCGCACTCCTCAAGCGTCACCGGCGCACGATACTCCGGGTGGATCAGGAGCCCGTTCTCTGCCAGGAACCGGGCAAAGAGCATCCGGTGCCACTGCTCATAAGCGACTGCCCGGACGAGGTCCTGCCACGATCCGAGTCCCCGGCACCGGACACGGAGCCGGCGGCGCAGTTCGCTCTGCTCAGAAGTGAGATATGCCGGCTTCTTCTCCTGGTCCACAGCGAGCGCCCGCAGGGCTCGGTCGGCGCCGGCCGTCGCAGCCCGGCGGGCTGCCTGCACCGCCTTGTCCAGTTGGTTCCGGGCGGACTTCTCCAGCACCGTCACTTCAACACCACCGGGTTACCCTTTTCGAGTTCGCTCATCGCCCGGACTCTCAGGTCGCCCAGGTAAGAATCGAGGTCCTCCTCCGTTTTGACGATGACCCCCGATGCGAGCCGCACCGTCACCGTCTTCGGCTCAAGCATCTTCGCCATCTCGGTCCTGATTTCAGGCAGAGACCCTTCGATCAGGCGGGCTGTCTGCGCGAACGAGGCGAGCGGTGTCTTCTTGATCTGCGCGATGATGGCCTCATCGTCCTCAAGCGGCGGGAGGGATTGGACGACAAGTTGGTACGTGCTCAGCAGATCCTCCTTCTGCGAATCCGTGAGCCGCTGCCAGAGGGCATCGTTCTGCAACTCGTCAAGCACGGTTTCCTGCGCAAGTTTTACCTGCTTCGCCCCCTCTGTCAGGGCATTACGCAACCCCTTCCGGATCTTCTGCAGGAGAGGAGGCACCGGATCGGGATCATCAAGCAGGCTCCGCCGCTCTAGTATCGCGTCATACTGCTCCTGAATCTCTTCATGGATGTCGAGCCCTTCCGCGTAATCATTCAGGGTTGCCAGCTGTGTCCACGCAGGCATACGCTCTTCGATCCGCTTGACCGTCTGCTGCCATCGCCGGACGTCACCCCGGATATCCGACTGGCGGGCCACGATCGCTTTGACGAGTTGGTTCCCGGAGAGTGTCCGCAGTTCAGAGAGATACTCCGGCACCTCTGGCTCCGGTGACGGTGTTTCACCCCCGGTCTTCCCGGCGAGCGCACTTATCGCATCGAGCACACTGCGTGCGGATTCAACCTCTGCAACATTATCAGTCGGGATCGCGAGCGTACTGCAGACACCCCGCAGGGCGATCTTATCGTCAGCTATGAGCACGACCGTCTCCGTGCGGAACTCCATCTTCCCGAGACTCTTCCGATCGATCTCCTTCGCGGGAACCGGTTTCCGCTGCAGCGTGGCGACCAGGTGCTCCGAAGCACAGAGGGCGATGAGCGCCCCGTCTATCGCATCCCTCGGCCACCCGAACGGCGGAGCGTCGAGCGCGTTCCGGATCTCGTTGCCGGTCTTTGGACCCGAGTGCAGCCGGTGCAGGATCTCTTTACAGACCGGGTGCTCCTCGGTCGCCCGGGCAAAGCCGATCGTCTCAAGCGGAGCTCTGGCATCTGCTTTGACCTTCGGGATCACCCGTTCCCAGCCGACGGCATCCGCATCACTGAACCGGGGAAACATCCTGAGAACCGAGTTCTGCGCCGCGTCGTGGACTGCTTTGACAAGATCCGGGCAGTCAACCGGGCTCCCGCCCCCGGGATACAACTTCGTGTTCGCGAGAATGGATGTAATATACTCCGCGAGTTTCGTCGCGTGGTTCCTGCACTTCGCCTCGATATTGGTTCTGGCCTGATGTCCTTCCGACGTCGTCGGTGTCGGCCGGCTCTGAAGTATCTCGGTGGCGGCAAGCATCCCGGCGATCTCGTTCCGGATCTCATTGTGGTGCATCCGGGGCAGGAAGACCATGAGCAGGGGACTCTCGGTCCCCTCCTCCTGCGCCTCGGTTCTCACCTGGGACTCCGGCACCTCCCACCCGTGGCGAATCCAGACGGGAACTTTCGTGCCGATCTCTGGTTTCTGTGACCCGAAGACAGTAAGTTCCGTCTGGCGCGGGGTCTTGCTCTTCCCCTGGACCAGGCTGAGCCCACGCAACTTCTCTTCAACCGCGCGGCCGAGCAGTTCATCCCGCTTGAACATGACTCTCGAATCGTCCGCCTTGTACTGCGCAAGTTTCGTCCGGTAATCCGAGTCCCAGGCCTTTCCCTCCTTGGTCTGGATATGGTAGACCCGGTTCCCCACATCGCTGATCACGCCGCGGTCATTGAGTTCCAGAAGAAGCTCGGGAACCTTCTTCCGCAACATCTCGCTCCCAGCAGAGAGATCCGTGACCAGAAGATCGGATAACGTCTGTGCGTTCGCGTTAACCCCGAACGACTCGTCGACATACTGGATGAGGTAGATCAGCGCACAGACGCGTGACCGGAGGTTCCCGTCCGGTGTCCCGTCATCCTCCTTCCGGATCATCTCGTTGATCTCATCCGCAAGCAGCCCGTTCCGTATCAGGTAGGTGCTCAACTGGTTGAAGATGAAGTCTGCGGGAATGACGCTCCCGATAGGTTCAAGCGCTGTGCTCCGGGAACCCTCGTATGCCAGACGCAGTTGCGTGCGTAGCTGCGTACTCATGCCGCCGGTGTCGACAGCGTGCAGAATCCTGTCCCATAGCCGCTTTCGGGTAGGAAGAAGGGGATAGTCGAGGAGGAGGGCGTCATCGTCCTCCATCTGGTGAGCGAGTTTCGTCCCGCCGAGATGCCTTGAGATCTCCCCGTTCACCTGGTCGAAGACCGACTGTAGCGTCTTCTTCATCGATTCCTTCTTGCGAAGCACCGTCTGGTGGAGCACGACATCGACATCCTTTGACTCCAGCTGGACAGGAACCGAAAAACGTCCCTGAAGCCTCTGGAGCAGGACGTTCGCCTGGAGGGCCTCCTGCCCGGTCGCGACGACGAGCAGCTTTCCCCCGAAACTCTTACAGCAGGCTTCGATGATCTCCTGAAATGCGAGCAGCTGCTTGCTCCCCTCTCCAATAGTCAGGTACTGCTGCACCTCATCGAGCACGAGGAGAACAAGAGGGACCTGCCCCCTGGCCGAACCCTTGAGAAGGAAGACGTCCTTCATCAGACCGATCAGTTCGGCGTTCGTCATCCGGCGATCCGTCATGAACTGGTTGCTGAGAAACTCGGTTGCCTGTGTGGCGGACTCGGCGAACTTTGGTTTCAGTTCGAGAAGGGCCTGCGCAAAATGTTCCGAAACGAACGGCAGTTCCATATCCTTCTCTTTCCCGATCGCCCGTAACTTCTCGCGCATGCCGTCGAGGATACCCTCGTGCGCGAGCCAGAGATGCACGCGTGCGATATCGAGGATATCAGGCAGCCCTGCGGAGCGGAGCACCACCTGGAGCACCGCAAGGCGGGGGTCGTCCGAATCGCCGCTGGAGAGCGTCCCGGCCGCGGACCAGATACCCCCGGTCCGACGAGCCTCTGTCGTTAACTCTCTCAGGGCTTCTTGTATGTCCGGTGGAAGATTGCAGATTCCGCGGGCGGTGGCCCCATCGGCAAACCTGAGATCTGACCACAGGAACTCAAGCACGCGAACGAGATGCGATTTACCTGACCCAAAGAAACCGCTCACCCACACTGCGGGTTGTGATCCCTGATCGAGGTTCTGGAGATACGAATTGAGGATTCTCTTGAGCCCATCGTGATAGGACCCTTCACAGACGAAGTGTTCGAGTTCGTAACGGGCGACAGCCCACTGCCTGTCCTCTCTGTCCTCCGGAAGCGGCCCTACCCTTGCCACGCCGTCGTTCGGTAGAGCATAGGTCGTAGGGTCGTTGTAGAATACCTCGCGATTTAAGACTGTAAGGGAATTTGCTGTCATTACTCCATCTCCTCTGCCTCAATGGGGGTGGCGAGATAGTTCCACCCATCCCGCGCCTTTAATAATCGGTAATTTCTTCCATCCCGCTCTCCCGGGAAAAAGACCAGAAGGCGACCGGGAATCGGGACGGTCTTCACAATCTCCTCGACGATCTTGCTGACACGTATGATGCCATACAGTGCCCCAATGCCGCTGATCGCAACAACAGACGATGAAGTACTCGAACTGGCCCGGCTCCCAACGTAGTTTGAGAGATGCTCAAGGAAGTTCTTCTCTTCAAATTTTATGAGCCTGGGATTTCGGTAGTATTTCTCGTGATGCTCGTTGGATGCGAGAAACTGCTCAAAGAGGAACGTAACGTCGATCGGGATCCAGTCATGCCCCGTCTCTTGGGTGACGATGGCGAACGCCTCCATCTGCTTCCTGAGCCGGCGTTCCTGGGAAGGATCGTAAATGCAGAACCAGACCTTCTCCTGCGGCGACAGGAGATCATTCCAGGGGAGCGAGATCTGTTTTTGATATGCCGCGAGCAGATCGTCAATCTTACTCATAGACCTCTCGCCCCGGCGAATATCTCAGGTATTAAAGTAATCTCCATCATACCGCCACTCTCGTGATATTTCAGCCACCCACGCCTCGATGCCAGGTGAATTGAGTCCTGAAGTTCGCGATCGGTTGCATCGAGCGCCCGGACCCAGAGTGAATCAAAGAGTGTCCGCCCTTTTAATCCAGTTAAAGACGCAATATAAAGCGCAAACACAGTTGACCCGGCGCGAGACGAGGCTTTCGATCGACTCTTATCCCGAAACCCCTGAAGATGCCCGGACTGAGTCCACGATGAGAGCAGGTTTCTGGTCATCGACTCGACCACCGCCGGGCTGTACACGTTTGGAAATGCGCGCTCCAGTTCTGAGGACAGCACCTGTTTTTCCACGACTGTTCCAGCAGGCAGGGTGAGGATGTAAGATGCCGAGACACGGAGAGATGCATCGCGACAGAGAACACAGAGAAGCGCCATGAGCGGGCGTTCGCCCTCTTCGCTCACGTTCCACGCCCAGCAGAGCGCTCTGAAAATTGGGATGTCGGGATCGAGCCCGTATGCCTTCTTCAGGTAAGCAAATGACTTTCGTCTCCCGGAGATGCTGGCCTTTTGAAGCAGGTTCTCATCGATTACTTTACCCTTAATTTCATCGAACGAAGTATCTGCATTGGTTGTGCTCAGAATGGTTGAAATCTCTTTGAACATTATTGTTCGAGCGGTGTGCACTCCGACTCCGTTTAAAAAACCTGCATCCTCGGGATATTGCTGTTGAGCGCTGATACGGTACTGCACACGTTTTTAATAGCCCTGTTCTCCGATAAAAACGTTAGGAATTGTTTTTGGTTGATTTCGATTGATCCAAGAAATCCTTTAGTAAAATGCTCATTGTAAGGGAGAGATACTACGTGAAAAATAAGTTCTCAAGATCAATCACAAAAACAAACCTCATATGATGTGGAGTTAATGACTCTATCATATGACCCACTGGATCGCCTCCTCCAACCGGGACAACGCCAAGATCCTCGATGCGAAGCACACCTGGGGAGTTCCAAAGCGGAACAGAACCCTCATGCAGCGGGTGAAGCCCGGGGATACAATACTCGTGTACGTCCGGCAGGAGAAAGAGGACTACACAATACTCCCCTCAGCGATAACCGGCGCCTATGAAGTCGTCTCCGAACCCTACGAGGACCACTCCCGCCTCTTTGTCACCCCGCCGCAGATGGGCGACGAGGTCTTCCCTACCGCATGAAGGTCCGGCCGGTTACGGTCTTCCCTGAACCACTTGAGTTCAAGCCGCTGATCGAGGATCTCAAATTCATCACGAACAAGACGATGTGGAGCGGCCACCTCAGGATAGCCATGCGCGAGATCCCGGAGGAGGACTACCGCCTCATCCTCAAACGGGCCGGAGTGGAGGCGTAACCGATGCCCGAGATCACCGGCGTCACCTTCCCCGTCCCCAAACACCTCATGCCCAGGTTCTTCAAGGACAACAAGACCGTCTTCATCAAGCCCGCCACTGTCTTTAAAGAACTCAAGCCGGGCATGAGACTCGTCTTCTACCAGTCCCATGAGGATACCGGCTACGTCGGGGAGGCGACGATCAAACGGATCGTCATCGACGATAACCCCCTCGCGTTCTTCGAGACCTTCGGGGATGCGATCTTCCTCACAAGGGAGGAGGCAAAAGCCTACGCCGAGAACCAGGAGCGGTGGCAAGGGGTCCGGGTCAGGAAGGAGGTGCCCCGAAAGCGGCCCTGGATGGCTCTCGAGCTCGAGGATATCCAGAAGTACGATACGGTGATGAAGCCAGAGCGGTTCGTTCCGGTCGGGGGAAGGTATCTCCGGGAGTAAGTCCCATAAATTTTCAAGGATGAAACTCATCAATATCGTCGCTTCCGGCGACCTTCACCAACCCGTCCCGTTTGAGCGGTTGCCGGAGCTCCCCGATACGAACTACCGATACAATCCCGAGAACTACCACGGGGCCTACATCCTCCTCTCCAGAGGGAAGGCCACCATCTACAAGAGCGGGAAATACATCATCTACGGCCTCACGTCCCTCGACGAGGTCGATGCCTCCTATCGGGAATTCCTCACCCTTATCTCACCCCTCATCGACCCTTCACTCGCGTCGCCGCCGGAGATCAGGAACATCGTCGGCATGGACGACTTCCAGCTCGAGGTCCCGCTATCGCGGCTCGTCGTCGCGCTCAAGATGGAGCAGGTCGAGTACGAGCCCGAACAGTTCCCGGGCCTGATCTACCGGGGCGACACAGGGACCGCCCTCATCTTCTCGTCAGGGAAGGTGATCCTCGCCGGGTTCAAAGATCTGAGCTCAATGGAGACGTTCGCATCCAGACTGAAGGCAAAGATCAAGAATGTTGCGTAGTCCCCGCGTCCCTCGCGTAGAAGGTTGCGAGCCGCGATGCTCCCTCCGGAGTGGAGCGTGAGCACCCGAAGGTGCGAGTGCAGGCCGGCCAGGTCATCAAGGGCCAGGTATCTGCCCTCGCAGAGGCGGAGAACTGTTGCCTCAACTATCTTCCTCGACGCTTTTCGCACAGATCCAACCGGTCTTGCGGTCTCGTGCAGTGTATCCAAATGTTCGGAGCTTGCGATCAAATGTTCGGAGCTCCCCGGCAAATGTTCGGAGCTCGGCTTCGAACAGATCCCAGGATCTCCGAACATCCACCCGCCATCGAGTGGCGGCCGGGACGGTAGGAGAACGTGCTCCGGCCCGACCCCTCGCTCATCAGAAGCCCTTTCCCGACCGGGCCGTGAAGAGCCACGGTGATGTCGTGCGGGTGCTCTGTCGTCACCTCGTTGAGCCTGCCTTCACGCATCCTCCAGAAGAAGGTGACGACCAGCATCTGCGTGAAAATCCCACGCTCACCGACGCTACTCATCACCGCCTTCGGTGATCTCCCAGCGGCCACCCTTCTTTGGACCTACCCGTTTGAGCTGACCCGCCCGCTTCAGTTGCTGGATCTGCCATTCAATCCCTTTGGGTGTGATACCGATCTGCTCTGCGAGCTCATTCGTGCTGATAGATGGGTTGGCTGCGATCAGGGCCAGGATCTTATCCCTAGTTTTTTCCCTAGTTTCTTCCCTAGGTTTTTCCCTAGGTTCGCCGGCACCTCTACCCCGGATCCGGCGGATGATCGTCTGGAACCCATCACTGACAGCAAACTCCGGCTCCGGCAGCCCGGCCTCGGTGCAGCGCCGGATCATGTCCCGCGTCCCCGTACCCATCCGCTCGATGTAGCCGGTGAGATACATAGGTTCGGCAAGGAGCGGGTTGCCCGGTACCGAGCCGTGGGCCTGCCGGAGTTTCTCGAGCGTCAGGGACGGCGGGAGCGTGCCCGGGTTCCAGACCTCCAGGCGGTCGGCGAAGAGCATCACCTGCACGCTGCCGTTGCTCGTGTAGTCGCGGTGGGCGACCGCGTTCACGATCGCCTCCGCCACCACCTCTTTGGGGATCTCGTAGCGCACCGGCGCCTGCGGGCCGGCTTCGCGGGTGCCGACCGAGAGGGCGATCTTGCCGAGGACGAAGTCCACCGCCGCGTCCACGAGGTCGAAGACCGTGCCCTTGTAGACCTGGTAGGACGGGATCGGTTTGGCGACCTCGGTGCCGTGGAAGTGGGCGCACTTGATCTCGGAGGAGATCAGGAATCGCTGCGGCTGCTTCCCGAAGAGGAGGACCGCGGCGTTCGTCACCTGTCCGTCGTCGAGCAGGTTCAGGTGCTCCAGCAGGTCAGCGGGAGAGGCATCGGGGGCGAGGGGGAACCGGCGGGTCGCCCTGGCCGTGCGGAGGAACCACGCCATACGTTCAGGATCCAGGTGTTCGAGTGTCGCCTTCGTGCACGGGGCCGCGTCGAATGGGCCGGACCGGATGAGCTGCCTCTCCTCCAGGTACTCGACCAGCGCCGCATACAGCCCGGCGACCAGTTCCGAGGGGGTGTTGAACCGTTTCCGGATCAGGCCCGCCTGCGCTCTGCCGACGAGCGCACGCATCTTCGGGTGGCGGACGGTGTCATCCGTGCCCCTGACGTAGATGAGCCGGTACTTCCCTTCGGTGGTGGCGAGGTCGAACTCCCGTTCGGTCGGCGAGACCCCTCCGGCGTCCTCGGAGCCGTAGTCGTCCCCGAACAGCCCAACATAGATATCGCAACGCCGGACCTCGTCGAGGTACAGGTCGTCGGCGCGGCGGTCGGCGGCAGGGACGTCCTCGAAGAGGAAGACCTCGAAGAACCGCCGCATCAGTGCGTCGCCCCGCAGGTAATCGCGGAGAGCCGCCCGCTCGTCGGCGAACTCCTTCTGCACGCTGCTGATGAAGATGCGGACGGGGGTCATGCCGCAGCTCTTATGACGCTCATCGCGGATGCTCCCAAATGTGTCCAGGCACCGATCTTTCCGACTGCCATCTCTCCCCTCTCTATGCCTCTGATCTCGTTCTGAGTATTCTCCCGGGAATGAAGAAGAATGTAACGTGTTTATGCCGGCAGGGTTGTTTGCTGCTATCGGAATGAGATTCAATCCGAACTGCATTGACGTTAACGGTTTGCACCGTGCGGCGTCGGATGATGGTGCAATGAGATGGCGTTCTGCTCTAACGAACTATTGAGCGGATGACCGTTCTGCATCCTTCAGTTCTCCGGTGCGAACCGAGCCGCATCCTCCCTCTCTCGTGTGTTCATCAGCCCCAGTGCTGCCGTGACCCAGTAAAACCCGAAGAGGGTCATCATATAGGCGTTCCCCTCCACCGTCGCGTATATCACCCACAGGAGGTTCCCCACAATCCAGGCACCGAACCCTATCTGCCTGATGCCCTGCGATCGCGAAGCCACCAGCGCCGCTCCGGCCATGCCGAGCACCACGGCCGGCCCCTGCAGGGGATCGACAGGGATCACCGTATTCCCTCCTTTGCGTTCCCCTCCCGCACCAGCCGTGCATAACACCCCTCGCAGATCTTCGCCTGCGCCTCTCGCGAGCGGTAGACCGCTTTTGCGGCACCGCATACGTCGCACCGGCCGAGCTCGACCTTCACCCTGGCAAACGACCTGGGGTCAAGCACCCCTGACAGCGGCCGGACGCCGTTTGCAGCATTTGCACCCGTGCTGCAAAGGGGTGCGCAAATAGGAGCGCAAACACTTTTGGCGTGCGGAATCTTTGATATGCCGTAATTTTTACAATTCGACGATAAATTAGCGCGTTCGATCTTTTCATTTGCAGCAGGCCTGGAACCACACGGCACCCCCTGTCCATGCACGAGAACAAGATGCTCTTCCAGTGGAACGGGATCAGGTGAACTGTGTGATCCGGATTTTGCTGCAAACGACCTCTGATCGCCGCGATCGATTCCGGACAAAATCCCTCCGTTCATCAAATCCGTCTCGTCCCGTTGAGAATCCCCCTCCTCGATCTCTTTGCAACTATGTTTGCGCTCCCCTTTGCAGCAGGGTTGTCGATGTTGCAAACCGTCGCCAGAAGGTGGTGGGGAGTCGTCCTCCCCTCCTTCACCCTCATCCTCCAGCCAGACCGCGAGCTCTGCCGTCCACTCCCGGTAGCGCTCGGCGTCGAACTGGAAATGGGACTCGTGCCGGCGGACGGTCGTCCCGGTGCTCTCATCGATGACCGTCGCGTCCACCACGGCGAGCGCCGGGCACTTCTCCAGCAGCCCGCAGTAGACCGTGCCCCTCGTGGTGTAGCCCTGCAGGATCCGCCGGACCTGGTGGTAGGACAACCCTGTCGCCTGCTGCAGCATCCGGACCGTGAACGTCTCCCAGCCCATCCGGGCAATCGTGGCGAGCGCCGCGGCTTCGTTCCGGGTCATCTTCGAGTCCTGCCCGCCACCCTCCTGGTTGATCGCGGCGTAGAGCCGGGCAGCCGCATCGAAGTCCTGCCGGGCCGCCTCGATCCGGATCTCGTCGCCCGTCTCCTTCCCCTCCCGCTGCAGGAACCGGAGCGCCGCGTGGCACTTGATCAGGTCAAAGAGCATCGCTGGGTTCCGGCGGTTCGCGACGTTCGAGAACTGGATCCTGCGGGCGAAGGGGATGCGGACAAAGATCCGCTGCTGCTTCAGGACCGACCAGAGCGCCCGGCAGGTGAGAACGTCCGGGTCGTCCCCTCTCCGATACATGCCGGCCTCCGTCTCCTTGAGGTGCTCGAGCACACGCCGGTCCTGATCGGCCGAGTCGTCGATCCAGACCGTCAGCATCCGGTTCATCACCTGGTCGTCGCCGGGGTTCTCGACCTTGGCGAGCCACCAGACGCACCGTTCGGGAATCGAGCAGACCCGGAGCTGCCGGTCGGCCGTGACGGTCCGGTGCTCGATCGGTTCGTGGAAGGACGAGGTGGCCGACTTCAGGACCTCCTGCAGGTCGTCTGAGAGCGAGGTATCGTCGAAGAGGATCACCGTCCCCGGCCGGAGGTCGTCAGCGTAGTAGAGCGCCTTGTTCGAGACGGTGCCGGTCATCCTGTGGGACTCTGGGATGAGGTTGAGCATCGTGGTGCAGGCGTGGCTCTTCCCCTTGCCGGAGTTGCCGGAGATCGAGACGTGCAGCCCCTTGGTGTTCGCGACCGACTGCGAGGCGACGGACATGATCAGGCACTCCGCGACGGTCCGGTCGCCGACGTGGCTCTTGTTGAAGGTGTCGAGGAGGAAGGCGAGCGGGTCGCCGCTCTTGAGAATCTCCATGGCACGCGCCTGGTGCTCATCCTCGACGAGAGCAGGAGGGGGGAGAGGCGGCAACTCGGCCTTCTTCGTCGGGGTCCTGGTCCGCTTTGGCTCGTACTTCGCCCGGAGTTCCGGCCAGCGCTGGGCGCCCCCGCCGCAGCTCGCGTGGTGGCAGCCGGCGAAGACGGCGCCGTTCGCGAACTGGATCGCAAACGCCCCGTCTTTGTGGGCCGGCGAGAACGGGCACTCGTCGAGGACATAGAGGGTGCCGCCCTGGTAGGGCCTGGTGCTCCGGACCGCGAGGCCGTGGTCGAGGAGCCAGGAAGCGAGGTTGATGCCGGGACCGTTGCCGTTTGCTTTCTTCGACCGCGATGGTTCTTCCCGCGGGAGGAGCGCCGCGAGGTGCTGCAGGTACTCCCGGGGCACCATGCGGACATCGTCCGGCACGGCGAGGAGCCTCGCCCGCCGGTGCGGCCGCTCCGGAGTATTGTCGCCCTTCCTCGACGTGGTGCCGTAGAGCTTCCAGATCCGGGCGGCGTTGTGGTTCGCGGTGTCGACGGTGACGGCCTCGTTGGAGAAGAGGGCGTCGAGGGTCGCGAGTGCCCCCTTCACAAGCGCGGTGGCCGCCTCGTCATTATCGAGGTCCACCCGGTAGAGGAGGTGGGCGCCGTTGCCCGAGTCCGCCCGGACGGGCGCGGGGAAGCCCTGCTCCGTGAGGTAGGCCGCGATCCGCTCCGCAGCGGCAAGCGCCGCGTCGTGCTCGGCGTCCGTGGACGAGACGCCGCTCGGCCGGACCGGGTCGATATCCACCGGGAACCAGCGCCGGCGGATAATATCGGCGTCGGCCGTAGTGGCGTCTTTGCGGGAGAGCCGCATCTTGATCCGGTTTGCCCGGCGGGCGAGGAGGGCCGGGTTCACGGTGTTGAGAGTGACGTAGATCCCGGCGACCGAGGGGTCGGCGTCGAGGGCCTCGACGGCCCGGGCGAGCGCCTCGTGATCGTCGAAGTAGCCAGAGTGGGTGATGCCGTCGGCGAGTGCCCGGACCTCGACCACGCTGCTATCGGGGGCAAGTACGTTTACCGCGGTTCTGATCTCGTCACTCGCACCTCTGGTGCTCGAGCTCCGGCCCAGTGGCCCGTCGCTCATCCCGTCACCCCCGGCACGAGGGGGAAGAGGGGTGCGGAGATAGCCTCCCCGCGGGCGACCCGCTGGAAACTGACGAGCGGGATGATGTAGGAGCCGACACGGGTGTGGAGCATCACTGCCTTACCGGAGGCATTCATCGCCGCGTGCCCCTCGATGGAGATCTCGCTGACCAGGATACCGCCCGGGGTCGTCCGCGAGCGGTCCTCGCAGATCGGGATCACCCTGCCGTAGAAGAGGAGGTTCTTGAGGTCCTCAGGCTCGATCCGGTACTTCTCGGCGTCGACGGAGATGTGGAGCGCCCCGCCGGTGCCGTGGGAGAGGGTGCCCGGCTCAGTCATGGCCGGCAGCCTCCTGTGCGGTTACGGTCGTGATGGTGTAGTAGTGGCAGCCGGTCCGGACGACGTGGATCTCCCGCACTGCCCGGCCGTATCGACTTACTTCGGCGGCCACGACCTGCTGGACCAGGTAGAGCGGGACGATACCCGCGTGTCGCTCGTCGGTAGCTGATCTTATCACTTCGGACGGAGAAGAGTTGTTGGCAGTCCCGTGTGAATCGATGTTGGCGCACGCTTCATCATGTGGGCTGCCGTCTATCCTGTCTGTGCTTTGCATTTTGTTCCCTCGTTGTTTGGCGTTATCAATCTGGCTTTACCATCGGCGATCCACTTCTCCCAGACGAGTTTTGCTATCGGGTCCGGAATGTGGTCGAGCACTTCCTGGGTGATCTCTTTCATAGACTGCTCCTGTGCGGGTGGATCATGGTGATCGGTGCTGAGGAGAGCGACGTTGGTCGGTCGGCCTCCAAGCAGGTTCCCGCACGTAAAAGAGGTGGGCGTGGGGGAGTTATAAGCGAGAACCGCGCTCGGTGAACGTGAGCAACTACAGTGTAGCTCGCCCATTAAGCCAAGAAGACTACAATGGCTGGGTCTGTTTTATAGGAGAAAAAGCGTGTAAATATCTGTTGAAGTCAATAGCATTACACACACGCGCTTTTCGGCTCATGGAGCAGGGCCATGCGCAGCGATGGGGTGTTACCCATATCAGTGTATGATCGCAACGCTTTCACTCCCAGGATTTTTCCCTGCTCGTCGCGAACAGCAGAACGTGGAGATGTGTCCGGGCATACAACATCTGCTCTCTTCATAACCTCTGCTACCACCCATGATGTGATGTACATGACCCCTTCCTGCGGATCGGGAAGGTTGAGCGCCTGTCCATAGGTTGTGTAAAGAACCGGAACTCCCTCAACCTCCCCGAGGATCTCCGGGGCAGAAGCCACTCTCGCCACTTTCCCGCTCGGTGGCAGTTCCAGTGCAGTACCATCTGGACGATAGAGGCGAATGTAGTGTTGAGTTAAATTGCAAAGGGAGACAGCAGTCTCCGTTCTCTCACTGAGACCCTGAAACATCAACAACCATCCCCTGCATCAATGCGCACGTATGGTATGGAATAGTCAGGCTTCCACTCCTCGCCATTTCCGAGCAAGATATTCGGAGACATCGTAATCGATTCGATTCTCCATCCAATAGCATGGTCCCACATCGCGTTAGTGACGACTGCTGCCTGCGAAATGTTATAACTACTGCAGGCGGCCTTAAAGTCTTCTAGAAGCGGTGTCGGGATCCTGAAACTGACAGGTGTTGTTGAAGTGCGAGGATACTCTTCCTTCCAGCTGAGCGGCTGGAATACTCCAACGAGGTCTGGGGCACTTGACTCGGAACTGATGTACAGAAGAGCCATATAGTCCCCATACTTCTCGTAGACTTCATCAGTCTCCTCATCAGTGAGGTCTCTTAACCCCACCAAGTTGGCGGCGACTGTCACATAATAACCTGCGACGGGATCCTCCTCGGGATTAACAATAAGTCCACCATGATTTTTGCTCAGATACCCCCGCACTTCCGTACGGTTAGTTAAGCCCGGACGCATAGTAGAGAGATCTTTGTCATCCTGGGCTTTCGCGTGCTTCAGATCGGGATACAGTTCAAAGTGCCAGATCGCGTAAGTTCTGTTGTCCACATCCATCACCTATACCAAAGTATAGTAACTTGGCATAGTATATCATACTATACATAACTATTTAAATATTCCTATTGGCTCTTCGGTCGCTTTGAATGTTGTCTCATCCCATCCTATCGAAAGTAAGAGCCAGAAAATGGAGCGTGCATTATGGCCTTATGATAAGGCCATTACAACACTGATAACTGGAGAAGCAATCCCGATCACGTTAACCCCAAATCCTTCTTCAGCTGCCGAACCAACTCCAGATACTCCAGATACTCCCCGCTCTTCTTCGCCTCCTCCGTCGACTCGTCCACCTTTCTCGCCGCCTCCTCAACGAGCGCCATTGAGCACGTCGCACAATAGAAGGCGTCATAAGCATTCAGGGCCTTGCATCGCGGGCACTGCCGGGGTTCGAGCGCGGTATCCATCCGGTCGGACGCATCATCGACGAGCCCGGCGTTCTCCAGCAGCTTCCGCTCGACATCCGCGCCTGAGAGGTGAACATACACCTCCGGCATCGCGCTGTTCTTCTCCCAGCCGGCGACGAGCCGGAGCTCCATCTCGGAGAGCCCCTGCTTCTTACCGTTGCTCCGGGTCAGATCGGTGAGCCGGGCGTGACGGATGGCGTGGGGGTGAATCGGTTTCGTCATCCCAAGTTTCCGGGCGACGTACTTCAACTTGTTCTCAACCGTCCGGACACTCATGCGCCGGGGCTCGTGCCCATACCTCCGGGAGGTCACGAAGAGCGGGGCGTTTGCGTCCGCACGGAGCGGGTGCGTGTTGACCCAGGTCTGCAGATCCGGCACGGAGCTGATCAGGCGGAGGCGCCGCATCCCGGTCTTGCCGTTCACGATCACCACCGCACCGTAGCGGTCGAACTGGACGTGGCCGATGTTGAGGTTCAGGAGTTCCCCGATTCGGGCGCCGGAGTCCCACATGAGCATGATCAGTGCCCGGTCGCGCGGCTTGTCGCAGACATCCACGAGCCGGACGATATCCTCGCGGGTGATCAACTGGTCGACGGGGAGATGCTTGCGCGGACGCCTCATCCGGATGTTACAGAAAAGTTCCTTCTCCCTGTCAGGGACAAGCCAGCGGAAGAAGAGCTTCAGTTCGAGGATGTCGCCCTGCAGGGTGAAGGGGCTGACCGTCGCTCTTCGCTCGATGAAGTAGTCTTCCAGCCGCTCCGGGCCTGCCTCTTGTGCGTCGCTGAACTTGCTCCAGGAGAGGAAGGTGTAGATCCGCCAGACCTTCGTATCGATGGTCTTCTGCTTCAGCTGCTTGAGCTTGAGGTGGCGAACGTACTTTTCGATATACGTTTTATTGACCGGATCGAGGTTCTTCAGTTTCTCTATCACACTCATTGGCAACCGTTCTCCCGGCGCGGTTAAAGGTGTAAACAGCGCCAAGTGTATGTGATAGGTTTAGGGTCCAGTCTCGCAGGAGTTCAAGGGTTCGAATCCCTTCCCCCGCATCCTAACTTCAGGTTCGATTCTCCTCTTCTTGCATTTTCGTTCGATAGAGCACGCCCGTGAGAGTCAAGTGTGCTATACATCTTGAGCTTCCTATTTGGGATGCTCGGCAACATGTGGGTTACTGCTTATTTTATTGGGCGGCACCCACGGAGACAATTAATCGGGATATTCTCTAGTGCGGTTTTCACCCGGATGCGATCGTCTGCCCCGCATCCTTACCAATTTTTCCATGAAATTCCTCCTCGTTAGGGCAATGAAAGACTCCCTAGCCCTCTGCTTCATCGCGCGACGGGGACGGTTGTCCTCTGGGGAGCCTCACCGGTCCCACCTGCAGGAGTGCGTGCTCCACATCGTGCTGCGGCACCATGCTCCGTGCGGGAGGCGTTTGTCACATCGGGGGAGCGATTCGGGTCGCTGGTTGCATCTCCCCCATCCACGATCTATCGCCTTGCACCGCCAGGCCCTCCTGAGGGGGCGGGAGGAGGCGCGAAGCGTCCGGGCGGTGGGGGTCGTTTGAGGGGTGGCCTTGCGCCATTCCTCCGTGCGCCATTCCTCCGTGCGAGGAGCACAATGCGGAGTATGGCGCGACGAGCACTCCCCGGCAGACGATGACCGGCGAGGTTCGAACCGGTCATGGTCGTCAGAGGTCCCGGACAGGAGGAGAAGAACGGGTATAGTACCAGGGACGGAGGGAATGTAGTCTGCCGGTGGAGGATGCGGCGCTGCCGAAGAAATAAGGATAGCCCTACAGAAGAAGAGTTGCGTGCAGCGAAACTATCCTAATGTGAGAGGGGGATATCTACTGTAATGCTTTCCCGGTTACAGGAATTCCTGCTGCTTCCGGCTGAAACGGAATGGATTGAGTTCAAGGAAGCAAAAAGTAATCTTGATTTTGACGACATCGGCAGATATTTCTCTGCGCTAAGCAATGAAGCCAGCCTGAATGGAGAAGCTGCCGGGTGGCTCATCTTTGGTGTTACCGATAAACCTCCTAGAAAGATTGTTGGGTCAAACTATTGTCTCATGCCGCCCGGACTCGAACATCTCAAGCAGAAGATCGGGCAGCAGACGAATCATCAGATGACGTTTCATGCAATTCACGAGATCGCCGTCAATGGGATGCGGGTGATCATGTTCGAAATCCCACCTGCTCTTCGCGGAGTTCCGACTACATGGAGGCGCGTTGCATATGGTCGCACTCATGATTCGCTTGAGCCTTTGGGGCTTCATGAGATCGATCGAATACGTGCACCGCTACCTGACTGGTCTGCCGAGATCTGTGACGGCGCTACAATCGCCGATCTCGATCCGGAAGCAATCGCGTTTGCACGTGCTAAATATAAGAAAAAGCATCAGGATCTCGCAGAAGAGATTGATGAATGGGATGACGCGACCTTTCTGAATAAAGCAAAGGTTTGCAGAGACGGCAAGATAACGAAGACCGCAATCCTTCTCCTTGGAAAGGGCGAAGCGGGACACTACCTCTTACCTGCCATTGCACGCATCACCTGGGTTTTGCGGAACGATGCAGAAATTGAGATCGATTATGCCCATTTCGATCAGCCATTGATTCTTGCAGTCGATAAAGTGTTTGAAAAGATCCGAAATCTCACTATTCGCCATATTTCTGAGGAGACGCTCTTTCCCACGGAAGTTTCACAGTATGACCGGTGGGTGGTCCGCGAAGCGTTGCACAACTGCATCGCACACCAGGACTACCAGCAATCTGCTCGCATCACGGTAACCGAAAGGCCTGATTCTCTGATGTTTACGAATCGCGGTGATTTTATTCCGGGAACCGTCCGGACTGTAATTGAGCGTGATATGCCCCCTGATTGGTATCGAAATCCTTTCCTTGCAAATGCAATGGTCGAATTGAATATGATTGATACGATAGGCAGCGGGATCAAGCGCATGTTTTCGAAACAACGAGATCGTTATTTCCCGATGCCGGACTATGATCTCAGCGAAGAAAGGGTTGTGCGAGTTACCATTCTCGGACGGGTGATCGATGAGAAGTATACCCGGATGTTGATCCGACGAAAAGATCTGACGCTGATGGATGTTATAACTCTCGATAAGGTGCAGAAAGGGATATCGATCACTCCGGAAGAGCGTAGAATTCTCCGAAAGAAGCAACTCATCGAGGGTCGGTCTCCGAATCTTCGTGTCTCAGTGGGTGTCGCTGCCGAGACAGATATGCGAGCCGATTATATCCGGAAGCGGTCACTTGATAAAGCGCATTTCAAGGGGCTGGTAATGGCATATCTGAAAACATATCGCGAAGCGAAGAGGTCGGATATTGAGGACCTTTTGTTTAACAAAGTTTCAGATGCATTAAACGATGAACAGAAGTACCACTTTATCCGGGATCTGCTTCAAGAGATGCGAAAAGAAGGGACGATACGAGCTGTCGGGAGAACAAAGGCTGCTACATGGGTTCTCGCATCCGACAAGCCGCATAAATCATGACCGGCAATCTGATTGGAGATGATTGTAGAAATGAACTCAATTAAATCTTGTCGGATGTGGAATACGACTAAGGAAAAACAGTTTTTTGAACCTGCTCCCTGAAATGGTTTGTAGTGATTTGTAGTAGTTTGCAGCAATTTGTTGAGAGTCCTCACCTGCGATCTCTCTTCCCTTTTCACAGATATCAGCGCAATTCTTCATTTCTTGTGTCGTCCGGTCTCGAGGCGGGCTCAGTTTCCGTATCCGGCCCATCTTCAAGCAGCTACAGAAGCTCGACTCCCTGCGGCTGGACGACCTGATCCGGGTGCAGGCCGGCGGGAGAATGAGCGAGGTTGTGCTGCGGTATGAGCCGGAGATAGTGGTGCAGATTGCGGGTGAGTGGGGTAGAGCCCATTCTTTTTGGCATAGGGCAGGCCGATGGAAGGTCCAATCCGACGCTTTTGCTAGCGAAACATTTTGAATGCCCGGTTTCAGGCTCTCATTTGAACCCCTTTGAAGCCTAGAGGATCTTTATGGCTCCCGCTTTTCTCACAGCATATCCTGCGAATATCAGTGATTCAAGAGAAACCATGAACTCCTCTGGATGAAGCGTAGTTCTGGTAACTGCTTCGTCGAGCGGAATCCAGAACTCGAGTCCATAGATGTCGTGGAGTTCCACGTACAGCTTCCGTGCGGTGTCGAGCAGATCGTATCGCTTTGCGACTTTGAGTGGAGAGGAGTAGATTTTGTTCGCTTTCCAGTGCATATCCAGCCAGAGTTCTACGACATCTTTAACATCGGATTGGGTTGTTTTCGAGGCTCGTTGAAGTCGGGCAAGCGAGGAGGTCAACTTGGGGATTGCATCGCCCAGATTTTGTTTGTAGGGGGAGTATCCAGTTCGCTTGTACTCTTCCCGTATGGTATGCACTGCGTCGATTATCGTCTTCTCAACGGAGTTCATCGGGTCTGGTTTGATGATAAGAGCATCGAGAATATATGAGGTGATAATCGGTCGTTCTTCATTTATGAGTTCTCTGCAATCCTTCGATAGTTGGTTAAGTGATGCTTCCTCCATAACAAGTGGAATATCCATGATGTATTCATCTGGCCGGTAGATCGCCCGGTTTGCCTCCTCGCACCCTCTTTTGACCGTACACTTCTCCTGGTCGGATATATAGTAGTAATACCGCGAGCCGGGACGGAAGAAGTCCTGAGGAATGACCTTCATAGACCCTTTGAAGGTATTCCACTGTGTCTTTTTCCCGAGGATTGCGGCGTTGATCCCTCCCACCTCATCGGCGATCGGAGGAGAAGAAAGCGAGTAGAGAGCGGAACATTTTGCAATCTGTTCGATTGTCTCCTCCTCGCCCCGGAACGGCAGGGTGAAGTAATACACGATCTCTTCGTAGTCCATAATTTTTCTGCGCTCCGCAAGCGGGCTCGGATCGAAAGGTTTCCAGCCGCAGATGGTTTTCACGGTGATGCGGTCCTGTGACCCATTGGGCATAAATTCTCGTTCGGATTCGATCTCGACCTCGACGAAGGTATGTTCTGCCGGCGGGTCGCATGATTCAGCGCAGAAAATCTCTCTCTTTGGGCTGTTCAAGAACGGTGACGGGTGGAGGTAGAAGTATTTCCCGTCTTTTGTATCATACTCAACGAAGCCGGTGTTTTCCCTATGAAAAATGAGTTCCTTTTCTAGAACAGAGAGTTCCGATCCCGGCCACCGGTCGTAGAGAATCCTCTCCCGGGCACTCAGGCAATCTACTGTTGCGAAACTACCCGGTTGTCCGTGGTGCAGATAGGCACCCATGCAAGCGCTTACTGGCCTCTGTTGGACCTGATTTGTTCTTTTACCTCGTCGATTGTAAAAGGCTCTCTCTTACTATGGCACTTTATATTGATCTTTTGGTGGAAATCACTGGGTGCGTAACTCCTATTTCAGATGACCCCTGCTACGAGCCCGTCTACATCTCCTCGCACGGTGACGTGCAACAGCAAGACGAGGTGTGCCTCAAACTCCCACGGGCGCGGGTCTGCCCCGAGGAGTCGCCGGAAGACTGCTTCGAGAGTGCGGAGCTCGTGGCGCTCTCAGCCTGCTCACTTGGAAAGGCAGCGTTTGTCGACCCCGTTTATGGAACAGACCGGCGCACGGATGGTTGTCGGCCCAAAGAGGTAGAATTTATCGACAGCGCGATCTTCTTCCTGAACCTTTTTTTACCTGATGCACCGGCAGTAACTGCTGTGGACTATACATCGATTGCTCCGGAGGTATCGGAGAAGACCCGGTACCGCGATCTTCTCGATCTTGTCCATCGCGGCTTGCTGGAAGCAGTCGGTGCAAAAAAGGGCAGAAAGTACGTTTTAGCTCGATCACGCCCCAGGAAAGCCTGATGTGTCGAGAGTATACTCTGTGAGATATCGGACATTTCTCGGACATTTATCAGACATATCGGACATCTTCTGTTTTTGGGTGTCCGATATCGAACATTGAGGGGCTTCTCCGTTTCGTGGGGAAGTGAAACACCACGAGATCCCCTCAGCCTTGCGATACCCGAACTCCTTCCCCTTTGAGGAAGTCGCCGCTCAAAGACCTTCGGTCTTCTCGAACTCCGGTTCTGCGAACCGTCGTTCACCGCATCCCTCCCGGCACCTGCCGGAAATAACACCCCCGCAGGTCTTTGCCTGCGCCTCGCGTGAGCGGTAAGCCGCTTTTACGGCATCGCACCTATCGGTGCCGGTCATCCTGTAGTCCTTCGGGATGGGATCGAGGCTGGGGCAGGCACGGCTCTTCCCTTTGCCGGAATGGAGACGTGCAGCCTCTTCGTATTCGCCACCGACCGTGAGGCGCCGGTCCATCAACAGACGGTCTGACCGTTTAATTTCCGTGGTTTCTCGTCTTGCTTCCGTAACGATTACAAGAGCCTCCGGGCTCCGGCGCACCCCTCGTCCCGTCCGTCATAATTCTCTCCTCTCCGTCGGACCACCCGGCCCGGGTGATGATTGCTGCGCAACCAGGGTCCGGTATGTGCCGTCCTTCCCGCCGGGGTGGGTCTGTGTGACCGGGAGCAGGCCGGATCGACGGCGGCCTCTATCTCGTCGGGAGTCTGGAGATCGGCGCCCGTGATTTTGACGGTGATCCGGGCGTTACCCGGAAAACGGCGACGGTCCGGGAGTCCATGTGCTTCTCGGGTGTGGCACCGGGTTATTACCGACGGAGGAGGGAGGGCTGTTTCTCCCTTCATGCCAGTTCATGCTTCCGGAGGAATTCCCGGACCTGCCTCGACTCGATCCAGCCCTGATCGAGCTGCCGGACATACCCGTTGATTCGCTCGACCTGCTCGCTGATCCGATCGGTAGCCGCCCCTTCATCGAGCAGTTCGGTCATGCCGAGGATCACCTGGAGGGGCTGGCGGATGTGGTCGCCGAGGACGGCGAACTGCTCGATGTTCCGCTCGATCTGCTCGAACGCTCGCTGCCGGAGTTGCTCGTTCTGTTTCCGCTCGGAGATATCCCTGCCGACCCCATGAACTCCGATCACCGACCGTTCGCGGACAATCGGGGATTCGCTCAGTTCGAGAAATACCGCCGACCCGTCCTTGCGGCGGAACTCTACCTCGAGCCCTTCGACCGGTTTTCCCGCGGCTATCCTCTCGCGCCCCTCGTCCCACAGAGGGAGCGATGAGGGGACGATGTAATCGCGGCACCTGGCGCCGATGAGTTCATCCGGCGTATAGCCGAGGATCCGTATCACCGCCGGGGAGATGTAGGCGATCCCCCCGTTACTATAGCAGGTGTAGATCATATCGAAACTTTGCTGCGTGATCTCCCGGAACTGCGATTCGCTCCGCTGGAGGCTCTCCGTTGCCTGTATGCGTTCGATTGCTCTCCCGAGGCGGCGGGCGACGGTGTCGAGCAGCGACCGCTCCTCACGGAGGAACGGGCCTTCGTCTTTCTCCGGCTGTTCATGGAGGAGGCAGACCTCCACCCTGCCGACCGTCTCCCCGTGGACGACAACCGGAGACGCCTGCCGCCAGGGCGTCTCGCGAAAACGTTCCGTCTCAAACCTGCGTCCGTACACCATGATCCCGGCAACGGTATCCTCCGGGTACTGCCATCCGGAAGGGAGCACCCGGGCAACCCTGGAGAAGATCTCATCGAGCGAATCCCCCGACTGCTCGATGATGCGGGATACTTCGTGAAGGACGGAAAGTTCTTTCACCCGTTCATTCAGGTCATGCGCCAGTTTCCTCAATGCATCAGTCGCCTGCCGTTTCCCGGTGGTATCCCTTGCAATGACCACAACCCGGGTAACGGCGCCGCTTACGTCCCGGATCGGGTAGAATACGGCGTCATACACTCGCCCCTCCCATGCATCCTCAAACCGTTCTGGCCTCCCCGACCCGGCGACCCCGTGCAGGCGTGCGAGGTGCATCCCCGCCA
>NZ_DANC01000013.1:70471-83377 GCF_002499755.1 Methanoculleus sp. UBA291
GAGGTGCATCCCCGCCACATCCGGCGGAAAAAGTCCGGAAAGATTCTTACCGACGAAGCCCTCCCGGAAGAGCGCAAGTCGCCGGGTCGTCGCCTCGTTGGCGCCGATAACCCGACCGTCAAGGTCGAGGAGGACGATCATCTCCTCCGGGGCGCGGGCAGCGGCATCGTCCTCCGGGACCTCCTTTCCGGTGCGCTTCCGGTCGGTGATATCGTAAAGTTGCTCGACAATGAACGTCACCTCACCCTCCGGACCGAGGACCGGGCTTGATCGACACTCCAGGTAACGCCCGATTTCGGGCGCAAACATCCCGACAACCTCGCGCCTGCCGCTCGCGAGCGCACGGTTCGCCGCGCAGACCGTGCAGGGTCCGATCCGCCCGATAAGTTCATAGCACTTCCGCCCCGTCGCTCCTGCCGGCGCCATCCCGGGCGTCTCGCGGCCGGGACGGGTGCCGTGCAGGACCGTGCGGTTCGGCTGCTTTCTGCCGACGATATCGCCGGGGCTCACAAACAGCGTGTTCACCCCCTCCAGGCGGTGACGGGTCCGTCCCTCTCCGGCGGCGTCCTGTCGGGCGATGGAAGAGGCAAATACGGCGATGTGTATATCCCCATACCCGCGGTCACGAATAACAAATCGTCGGGACTCCAAAACCTCCTCCCGGAGTTCCTCCGGCCGAACCGGTTCGTCGTCGGCATCGTAGACGAGCCCCCGCCTGCCGCGGGCGGTGAGGAGGGCATCACGCTCTGCCTCGGCACGAACAGCACGGGTGGCAAGCTCCCTATTTTCAGTAAACAAAGCCTCGATGCCGTTTTTCAGTCTCTCCCGCACCCGGGGATCGAGGGCAGGAGCGCCATCCTGCAACAGATCGAGAAGGTCCGTCGGCGATTTGTCGTGCAGGTTATCCATGTATCGCTCCAGGTTCCCGATGTTTTCAGGTGTGCACATTCAGTCGTTTGCTCCTTTGCGCTCATTCGGTCTCATCTCTACGGACCACAGGGAAAGAACGGCGATCCGACGTTCGGGCTGATTGCAGGGACGCCTCTGGCGAGCTTGCCTGCTAACCGGCGCATCACCGGCGGTTTTGCAGGCGTTGGTACGGGACATTGAAATGCCGCTCATCTGAACAGATGAAATTACTACTTGTATAATTTTTATTGGATAAAATTGATCGTTACCGAATCGATACCCCGGGACCGGATAAGCCACTGGCTTTTACCGTCGGGATGCAATCGCAGGCGGAAAGAGGAACGCCGGTCTGGCTGCCACGGAGATGATAACCTCCAGGAAAGCCAGCAGAACGGGAGAAGAGTGTATCGACCGAGAGGAAAAAGGGAATGATTGAAGGCAAGGGACTTAGTTCTTCTTAGCCTTGTCCTGAACCTTCTCTGCCTTCTTGTCCTGCTTCTTATCCTTTGCCATGAATGACACACCTCCTTCCCGAGGAGGGATATTATCTGTTATATCCCGTTCCAGATATATATTTTATGCTCGAACCGTTATTTTTCCCTCGAAATATAGTGAAACTACGCGCATTTAGCCGCCGCCGGTCCGCCGGGGGGTCGGGGGTCGCATCCGAGAGCCGCTGTCAGGAGAGATCGGAAGAGTCAGATGCCGACATGGGGCACCTCCCCCCGCCTCTGTACCTCAGGCACGCTCTCGTCCTCTCCGGACGAAACGCTCATTTCACGGCAGATAGTGCAGGAAAGATCCGGAATACGCCAAGACTTTTATCCGTTCCTTTCCAACGGATATAAGAATGCCCCGCCTTTATCTCGGTAAAATTCTGCTCCACTGGTGCGATTCCTGCCACGCTCCGGTGCTCTCCCCGACCTGCGCCTGCGGCGCCCCGGCCCGGCCGGTAGCCGTCACGCCGCCGGGAGACGCGCGCCCCGCGTTCCCCGACGACGTCGATCGGATCAACCGTATATTCTGCGAGCACTTCGGGGCGCCGCTGATACCGGAAGGCCACATCGCACTCCTGAACAAAGTCCCCGCCGAGGACCGCATGGACGAGATCGTCCTCGGAGGCGCCGTTGTGGGCATAGTTCGCTACCTCCCAGAAGAGCGGCTCTGGGAACCGCTCCCGCGTCCGGCCGCCGCGGCTTACCTCCGGCCGACAAAGCGCTACGTCGTCGTCGACGACGGCGCGATTCCGTCCATCCGCGATGAGGGAGCAAGCGTCCTTGCACCGGGGCTCATCTCGATCGACCCTGCCGTTGCCGAAGGTGACGAAGTCTTCATCCTGACGAAAACCGGCGATTGCATCGGCGTCGGCAGGGCGAAAGTCGACGCCGCCGCCGCCGCGACGATGGAGCGGGGTCTTGTCGTCCGGACACGAAAGAACACGCCGTCGGTCTCTGTCCCGGGCAGGGCGACATGGGAGGACGCCGTCAGGGCCAACGAGAAGGTACTCGCGGCGGCCGAGGCCGCGAGCATCCGGTTCGTACGGGAGGTCGCCGAACGGAACCGGAGACAGCCCACGATCTCCTACTCCGGCGGAAAAGACAGCCTTGCAACCCTCCTTATCGTCTTAAAAGCACTCGGCCCGGTGCCGCTCCTCTTTGCCGACACGGGGCTTGAGTTCCCCGAGACCTGCGAGAACGTGGATGCGGTGGCGAAACGCTACAACCTCGAGGTTCTTCGGGTCTGCGATGAAGAGACGTTCTGGAAGGAGTTCGACGTGAACGGTCCGCCTGCCGTCGACAACCGCTGGTGTTGCAAAGTCTGCAAACTCCACCCCGTCGGCCGCCTGGTGAGCGAGCACTGGGGCGAGTGCCTCTCGTTCATCGGTCAGCGGAAGTACGAGTCGGTGAAGCGTATGCAGAGCAGGCGGGTCTGGCAGAACGCCCATGTGCCCCAGCAGCTCTCCGCTGCACCCATCCAGCAGTGGACGGCGATGCACGTCTGGCTCTACATCTTCCGCGAGAAGGCCCCCTACAACCGTCTCTACGAGCGGGGGCTCGACCGCATCGGGTGTTTCATGTGCCCCTCAAGCGACCTTGCGACCATCGAGATCATCAAAGACTCCTGTCCCGACCTCTGGAAGATGTGGCTTGAAAAACTCGGGGGCTGGCAGGAGAAACAAGGGCTGCCCCGGAGCTGGATCGAGCAGGGGTTGTGGCGCAGACGGGGAGATGCAGATGAAGAAGCGGATAGTTATAATTGATTACGGACTCGGCAACCTCCGGAGCGTCCTCCGGGGCCTTGAGAGGGCCGGAGCGGCGCCGGCAATCACCGCGGACCCCGGGGTGATCGCGGCGGCCGACGGCATCGTCCTCCCCGGCGTAGGGGCGTTCCGGGAAGGGATGGAGATGCTCGGCGGCTTGAAGGAGACCGTCCTTTCCGCCGCGAACGATACCCCGCTTCTCGGCATCTGCCTCGGGATGCAGATGCTCATGGACCGGAGCGAAGAGCACGGCACCCATCCGGGGCTCGGCCTCGTGCCGGGGGACGTAAAGCGGTTTCTCCCGGCCGCCGGGGAGAAGGTCCCCCACATGGGGTGGAACACCATCCACATCGATCACGAGACCCCGCTCTTCGACGGGCTCCGCGAGGAGGAGTATGTCTACTTCGTCCACTCCTACTATGCGGCGGCCGCACCGGAGCATACCCTCGCGAGCACCACCTACATCCACCCCTTCGCTTCCGCCGTCGGGAACGGGCTCACCTACGGGGTCCAGTTCCACCCTGAAAAGAGCGGGGCGGTCGGTCTCCGCATCCTTGAGAACTTCATCGACCTGGTCTGCTGATCAAAGAGAAGGACCGGTGCAGAGGAGAAGCCCGCCCGGCGTAGCTATCATCTTCTCTATCGCTGAGGGGCAACAGAGTCGTCTTTCGTCCATCACGCGCGGATATCCGGAACCCCCGTCTCCTCTTCGGACGATCCTGCTGGAGGGGAGGAAATCCCGGCTTTTGCTCGACCAAAGACAATCCTGACGGCAACACCCTTCCCCGATCTCCCCGGTATCCGCTCCTCGATCTGGATCTCCCC
Source organism: Methanoculleus sp. UBA291 (assembly GCF_002499755.1). Classification (NCBI taxonomy): domain Archaea; kingdom Methanobacteriati; phylum Methanobacteriota; class Methanomicrobia; order Methanomicrobiales; family Methanomicrobiaceae; genus Methanoculleus; species Methanoculleus sp. UBA291. The sequence goes on from NZ_DANC01000013.1 coordinate 74,466, forward strand.
GCCGTATGAAGCAACCAGATCCCTGACGATACACAGTCCGTGTCCATGAACTTCTGAAGAGAGCATTCTCCTCATCTCCTCGGGAATCCCCGGTCCGGTATCCTCGACACGGACCTCCACCCGGTCCTTCTCCTCCCTCACCCCGATCCGGATGGAGACCTCCCTCCCTCCATGCTTTACGCTGTTGTCAAGAAGGTTCCAGAACACCTCCCCGATGAGTTCGTCGGCAAGTATGACGCTCTCGCATCCGGCATAGTCTATCCTGATCCCGGGGAAGTTCGAGATCTCGTGTTGAAGCACGGTATCAAGGGAGACTGCCCGGAGCGGGGCGGTGTCTCTCCGGGTCTTGCGGATCTTTTTTAACGTATCGAGGTTCCTGATCACGTCGTAACTCTTCCTGATTGCCAAAGTCGTTTTCCCCGCTATCTTCCCGGCCTCTCCCTCCAGCATCCCGTCGAGGATGTCGGCGTACCCGCGCGCGGCAAAGATCGCATTGGTGAGGTCATGAGCGATGATGTCGAGGTGGAGGGCAGCGGAACGCCTCGCCTCTTCTGCCGCCTCGACCCGAAGCATCCGGGATAGAAGCGCACCGATCAATTCTGCAGAGACTTCAAGAGCGGCACGCTCCCCGTATGTCGGGGAGTCGGGTTTCCGCACGGAGAGACAGAGGATGCCCAGAACCCTCTCCGGGTCGGCGACGGGAACGAGAAGAACGGGGTTCCCCGCCCCGTCTCTCCGGCCTTCCGTGACCGGCATGGTGTGCGATCCCGCAAAATCCCGGAACGATGAGAGAATCTCGCCAAAAGGGCCTGGATCTTTTCTTTCGACGATATTGAACGCGCCGTCTCCGTCGTAGAGCGCGAGACAACTCTCTTCGATCTCTAAAAGATCCCGCACAACATCGAGTGCGGATTCCAGGAATTCTTCGGCTGAGGCGGCTGCCGTCGACGCAGAAATAATTCTCGGTACCAGTTCAGCGACCGACGGGCTCATGCGGCGGCAGATCCCGCCGCTCTCCGGACCGGGCATGGGCTCGTGGAGTTCGGCAAAGACACCCCTGGCCTCCCCATCTTCGCCCCGGTAGACCGTGCCGTAGAGAAGAACCGGCTGTATGCCTCCATCGCTCCGCCTGACGGTAAGTGCCTGTTCCCGGATCGTGCCATCAGCAACGACCTCTCGGTATGCAGACTCCGCACACCCGGGTTCGGTGAAGAGAGTGCAGAACTCGGTACCGATCAAGGCATCCCGCGTCCGGCCGGTCAACGCCTCGGTCGCCGCGTTGACGTCGCTGATCCGCCGATCGGAACCGATGGTCACCAGCGGATCGATATGCGCCTCGATCAGGGTACGTCGGTATTCCCCGGCTGACCGGAGGGCTTTCTCTGTCTGCTTCTGCGTCGTGATATCTCTGATCGACTCGATGGCGCCGGCAACGGTCCCGTTTTTGTCGTACAGAGAGGTCGCCTTGACCCAGAGAACGACTCTCTCCCCATTCAACGATGCCTCCGCTGTCTCTGCGATGATCAGATCTCGGTCCCGTTGATTGAGCAGGTAGGACGGAGGAACCTTCTTTCCCGGATGAAGAAGGTAGTCGACGAGCAGTGGCCTGGGGGCTCCGTAAAAGGGAAGTGCATAGGCGTGATCGCCGGTCCCGGAGATGTCGTCTGCCGCTATGCCGGTCATACTCTCCATCGCCCTGTTCCAGGCGATGACCCTGCCCGAACAATCAACGGCAAAGGTCGCATCGGGGAGATGACAGAAGATATCGGAGATCCGGCGTTCGGATTCACGAATGTCCTGTTCGAACCGGTGTTTCTCCACGGCGCGCCGGATCGCGTTTCTCAGTTCTGCGAACTGCGACCGGACCTCGCCGCCTTTCTGGATGTAAAAGTCGGCTCCTTTATTGAGCGCCTCGATCACCACTTCCTCTCTCCCCCGGCCGGTAAAGATGACGAAGGGGATCGTAATGTTGGCGCTTCTCAGTCTGGAGAGCAGGTCTATCCCGTTCATACCGGGCATCTCGTAATCGGAGATGATGGCATCGAATTTCTCGATCTCGAGCAGCCCGAGTGCCTCCTCTGCAGACCTGCAGGAGGTGATCTTCATATCTCCGGTACGTTCGAGATAGAATTGAGTCAGTTCAAGGATGACCGGTTCGTCGTCAACGTGGAGGATACGCATCAAAGCCGTTCTCCTCCTATAAAATGCAGCCCGTAGTTGATTCTAAGTCTTGATATTGTCTTATTCTGCAAAATCATACTAATTTATCTGTTTTTTGGTTGAGATATCGCTAATCCGAAGATCTTTCGGAATATTTTGAAAGATATAAACCTTCGCCGAAGATCGTGCCTCTCCCTCCATCGGCAGTCCGGTGCGCTCCGGAAGGGTTGAGAAACGGGGTTTCGGGAGCATTCCCCTCCCGCCGGGATGCCCGGGTCGTAAACAATCGAACGGGCCGGTCAGTTTCCGTTCGCGTGCTTCCGCAGTTCCCGGTCCCGCAGGATGTTTCGCTGGATCTTTCCCGAGATGGTCTTCGGGAGTTCCGGGACAAACTCGATTGCTCGCGGGTACTTGTAGGGGGCGGTGGTGTTCCGGACATAGGCCTGGAGTTCCTTGACCAGCGACTCGGACGGCTGGTAACCGGGCTTCAGAACGACGAACGCCTTGACGATCATGCCCCTGATGAGGTCCGGCGACCCGACGACCGCCGACTCCTGAACGGCCGGGTGCTCCATGAGCGCGCTCTCGACCTCGAAGGGTCCGATCCGGTAGCCGGAAGACTTGATGACGTCGTCGTTGCGCCCGATGAACCAGAAGTAGCCGTCTTCGTCCATGCGTGCCTTGTCGCCGGTGTAGTAGAACCCGTTCTGGAACGACTCCCGGTTCGCTTCGGGGTTATCCAGGTACTCCATGAAGAGCCCGACCGGGCGGGGGTCGAGTTTGACGGCAATCCGTCCCTCTTCCCCGACCCCGACCGGGTTCCCGTCGTCGTCGTGGAGCTCGATGTGCCATCCCGGTACGGGCTTTCCCATGGAGCCGGGCTTATGCGCCATGCAGGGGAGCGTGGCGATGCAGCAGACGGTCTCCGTCTGGCCGTATCCCTCGTAGATCGGCTGTCCGGTGCCCTCCTGCCAGACGCGGATCACCTCGGGGTTGAGCGGCTCGCCGGCGCTGCAGCAGTGCCGGAGGTTCCGGAAATCGAACTTGTCGAGGTCGGCAAGGATCAGCATCCGGTAGACCGTCGGCGGTGCGCAGAACGAGGTCACTTCATACCTTTCCATCAGCGGCAAGAGTTCGGTTGCGCTGAACTTCCCCCGGATATCGTAGACGAAGATACATGCCCCGGCAATCCACTGACCGAAGATCTTGCCCCAGCCGCACTTCGCCCACCCGGTATCCGAGAAGGTCAGGTGGAGGTCGTTGGGCGTGAGATCCTGCCAGAATGAGGCGGTTATGACGTGTCCGAGCGCGTAACTCTGGTTGTGCAGCACCATCTTGGCCTCGCCGGTGGTGCCGGAGGTGAAGTATATCAGCATCGGGTCGGTTGCTTTCGTCTTTTTTGCGACCGGCATACTGACCGTGCGGTGCGATACTGGTGCAGGGTATTCGAGTTCGTGCGGATAACTCGCCCAGCCCTCCCGCTCTCCGTCGGCGAGGAAGAGGGTATCGAGCAGCGGACAGGCATCGGCGACCTCATCGACCTTTCCGGCGTTCTCACAGTTGGTGATGATCATCCGGAACTTTCCGGCCCGGATACGGTACTTGATGTCCTTTGGGGTCAGCATCGTCGGACAGGGACAGTATATTGCACCAAGTTTGATGAGCGCGATAACGAAGATCCACCATTCCGGGACCCTCGGGAGCATCAGCATGACCCGGTCGCCCTTCTTGATACCGTACTTCAACAGGATGTTGGCGGCGCCGTTGGAGAGATACTTGAGGTCGCGGAAGGAGTATTTCTTCTCGTTGCCCGCCTGGTCCACCCAGATCATTGCAAGTTTGTTCCGGTCGGTCTCGGCCCACCGGTCGATCACATCGTAGCCGAAGTTGAAATATGCCGGGACGTCGATCGTAAAGTTCGCACAGGCGGCCTCATAATCGGGAACATTGGGTCCTAAAGTTCGTTTAGAGGGGATCTCCCCGAGGATGGCGGGCTGTAGCACGTCGTTATCGGATGCGCTCTCGACGTGTGTCGTGCAGAGTTCATTGAGCCATTCCGACCGGGAAACCCCTCGGGCATCGCACAGCCTGTCGATCTTCTTCACGAGGTCGTCCGGCATCGTGACCGAGTATCGCACCATACTTACAGGTATGTGGTGCATGATATCATCTTTTTGCTTTTTTTAATGCACGGGATCTCCTGAAAGGCACCATCTTGGGTGCATTGAGCCCCCGTGCAGGCCGGGGGTTAGCGAGGAGCGCACCAGGTCCCGTCGTGCCGGCACCAAACATTCAAGCCAAGAGGGTGCGCACCGGGGCTGCATATGACGGAGCAGACCATCCTCGTCACGGGCTCGACGGACGGTATCGGGAAGGCGGCCGCGCGCCTCCTCGCCGAGCAGGGCCACCGTGTCCTGATCCACGGCAGGGACCCCACGAAGGGTCGGGCCGTCCTCGCGGAGCTGAAGGCGGCCACCGGGTCCGACCGGTTGAGCCTCTTCATCGGCGACCTCTCGGTGCAGGAACAGGTCCGGCGCCTCGCGCGGGAGGTAGGCGATGCGCATGACCGGCTGAACGTGCTCATCAACAACGCCGGGGTCTTCATGCCGGAGCGGGCGGTTGCACCCGGAGGGGTCGAGATGACGGTTGCCGTGAACTTCCTTGCGCCGTTCCTGCTCACCCACGACCTCCGCCCGCTCTTGATGGAGAGCGCACCGGCGAGGGTCGTCAACGTTGCGTCGATAGCCCACCGGAGCGTGCGGTCGGTCGACTGGGAGAACCTCCCGGGATTTCAGAACTACGACGCCTACGATGCCTATGCCGTATCGAAATTAGGGGCCGTCGCCTTCACCGTCCAGCTCGCCCGGCGCCTCGAAGGGAAGGGGGTGACGGCGAACTCTCTCCACCCGGGGGTGACCGACACGAAACTCCTCCGGGCCTATACGGGCGGCCGGGACGGCGGGGCGCCGCCGGAGCACGGTGCGGAGGTGGAGGCGTACCTCGCCGTCTCACCGGATGCCGGCAGGATGAACGGCGGCTACTTTGAGGAGACCCGGTGGGCCCGTCCGTCGGCCCTCGCCCTCGCTCCCGGGTTCCGGGAGCGGTTCTGGGAGATGGGGCGTGACCTTACCGGAACCGGGCGATGGTGACCCGAAAGCATATCACGGATGACGGAGAGCGGTATCCCGTCCGTGAATACGGGGGGAGGGCAGGTACATGAAACGTAAGGTAAAAGGCGACGAAAAAGAGGAGACGAAGGAGTACTGGTGTGAGATCTGCGGGGCAGCCTGCGATGAGGTCACCGAAGAGACGTTTCCCGACCTTCGGAAGGCCAGGACGCTCTGCCCCGACTGCAAGAGATCCTATGAGGAGTCCTGCAGACTGCGATAACGGGGGAAGCGGTCACTTTCCGCCCTTTACCTCGGCGATCATCTCTTCGACCTCCTTATAGCCGTGCTGATAGAACCCCTCTTCGGCGGGGGCGATCTCGCGGAGGAGGCGCAGAAACTCGCCTGCATGCTCCTTCTCCTCGTCGGCGATATCAAGCATGACTTTCCGGACCAGTGGGTCGTCGGTCGAGTCGGCGATCTGTTCGTAGAGCTGGATCGCCTCGTATTCGGCAGCGATCGAGAACCGGATTGTCCGGATCAATTCTCCCGGGTCCAATCGGCGTTCCATGTGGTTCCCGGCAAAGGGATCGGCGAAATCGGGCATTCTTCATAACCTCCCTGCAAACGGTATGAAGGCCGGGAAACTGCCGGCCTCTTTTTGAGGCGTGCGCGGGGATGGTATATATACGTTGGGTCTGCCGCCGTTTCGATCGGCCCCATCGCCCGGGGCTGAACTCTATATATTCATTTAAATCGACATATAAGATGGATGCAAAGAGCGCTGGTAGATAAATTTAAAGAATCGACACGGTCGGTTTTGCCGATAGGCATAATTATCCTCCTGCTTCATTTTACCATAGCCCCCCTGCCGTTCGGCACGCTGATGCTCTTTGTACCGGGAATCGTTCTGCTCATCCTGGGCATGAGCGCCTTCACGCTCGGCGCCGATATGGCCGTGCTGCCGATGGGTAAGTTGATAGGTGCGAAACTGACCGAGTCGCGGAACCTGTGGTTGATGATCCTGGTCAGTTTTCTGCTGGGCGTGGCGTTAACGCTGGCGGAGCCCGACCTGCAGGTGTTGACCCGGCAGGTCCCCGCCGTGCCCGATCTTGTCCTCGTAGCCACGGTCGCCTTCGGCGTGGGCATCTTTCTCGTGCTCGCCATGCTGCGGATACTCTTCCAGGTTAAACTCTCGCACCTGTTTGTGCTCCTGTACGCCCTGGTCTTCATCGTGGCCGCGTTCACCGCCCCGGAGTACATCGGCGTGGGGTTTGATTCGGGAGGCGTCACCACGGGCCCCATCACCGTGCCCTTCATCCTCGCATTGGGCGCCGGTGTTTCGGCAGTCCGCGCGGGACGAAGCTCGGAGGAGGACAGCTTCGGCCTGTGCGCCCTCTGCTCGATAGGGCCGATCCTGGCTGTCCTGATCCTGGGGATGTTCTACGACCCCACAGGCACCGGCTACGCCTTTGAGACCCCCGCCACGGCAAACAGCATGGGGGAACTCGTGGCGCTGTATATCGGAGGGCTGCTTGAATTCTTCGAAGAGGTCTGCGTCATCCTGTTGCCCGTCGTCGTGCTCTTCGGCGTATACCAGGTGGTGAACTTAAAGTTGCCCCGGAGCCAGCTGATCCGGATTGGCGTGGGGCTGGTTTACATCCTCGTGGGGCTCACAGTATTCCTGACCGGAGTGTATATCGGCTTCATGCCGGCCGGAACGTATCTGGGCCATGCCATCGCGTCGTTGCCGTACAACTGGATACTGGTCCCGTTAGGTCTGGTCATCGGCATCTTCATCGTTGCTGCGGAGCCTGCCGTGCACATCCTCACCAAACAGATTGAAGATATCACGAGCGGCGCAATTTCAAGGAAGATCATGATGCTGAGCCTCTCCATTGGCGTGGGACTTGCCCTGGCTCTTGCCATGATCCGCATCCTTGCGGGCATCGACCTCTGGCTCTTCCTCCTGCCGGGCTATGCTGTCGCTCTCCTGCTGACGTTCTTTGTGCCCCAGATCTTTACCGCGATTGCGTTCGATTCCGGGGGTGTGGCCGCGGGCACTATGGCGGCGGCATTCCTGCTCCCGTTTGCTCTGGGGGCCACCGAGGTCCTGGGGGGCAACATGCTGACGGATGCTTTCGGCATCATCGGCATGGTGGCCATGATGCCGCTGATAACCGTGCAGATCATAGGATTGACCTACCAGATCAAGGTGCGGAGGGCGAAAGCCGCGGAGAGGAAGAAGGGCGGGCATAGAAACCTTTGACAAGGAGAATGTCGAGATCATGTGGTGGTAACGAGGAATGAGAATGTTGCACGATACATCTGCAGATGCGCCGCTGGTATTGATGGTTACCATCTTCGACCGGGGGCAGGATGAAAGGATACTACACCTGCTTACAGACGCGAGTGTGACATTTAACCTGTTAGCCCTGGGAAGAGGAACAGCCAACTCTCAAATTTTGAGTTACCTTGGTCTGGGCGAAACCGGGAAGACGCTTCTTTTCAGCATAATGTCGCAGAAACAGTCTAAAGCCCTGCTTGAGCGGGTCGGTAACGAGGTGGGTCCGGATAAACACAACCGCGGTATCGTCTTTACGCTGCCTATCGGCAGCGTCTACGGAGCCCCGGCAGGAGCATTCCCTCAGGGCGTATCAGAAACAGAGAGTGGAGAGCAAGTTATGGAGCAAAATGTCCAGTACGATCTGATCCTGGTTGTTGCAAACAGGGGTTTTGCCGACGTTGTAATGGAAGCGGCAAAGCGGGCAGGAGCGACGGGTGGGACCGTCGTCCATGCACGCGGGACCGGCGCGAAAGAGATGGAGAAGTTCTTCGGTGTGACCATCCTGCCTGAAAAGGACCTCGTCCTGATCGTCACGCAAAGCGAAGCCGGGCGCGGCATCATGGAGGCGGTTATTGACGAAGCGGGGCCGCACACCGATGCCAGAGCCGTCACGTTCTCTCTCCCGGTGAACGGTGTTGCCGGGTTGTCCACGGCCCCGAAAGACCCGGAAGTTCCGGAGACTGAAGGATCAAAACCGGGAGATCCGGAGACTGAAGGATCAAAACCGGGAGATCCGGAGACGGAAAGTTCAAAACCGGAAAGTCCGGAGGCAGAAAGTTCAAAGCCGTCGTCGTGACGGTCCCCCTTGCCGACCCTCTTCACTCTCCGAATCGGATCTTCTGTTTCGGCGCCAGGTTCGTTGCCTGCGTCCAGGTGTAGGCCTCCCCCTTCGCGAGGCGGAAAAGGACCAGCTCGGGGCTCTCCGGCGTCAGGCCGAGATCGACGAGGAAGGGACGGTCTTCGAGGGACCGGCGTTTCAGGGCGGGGTCGTCCACCCACTCGACCGGGCCGGCCGCACGGAGCACGGTTCCCCCTTCTTTTTCAGGGTCAAAGAACCCGATCTCGACGCGGGGGTTCTTCGTGAGTTCCCGGTAGATGTCCTTGATCGTCCAGACCTGGAAGTAAAACCCGGTCGCATCGGCAAACCACATCTGCAGAGGCCGCACACGGGGCTGGTCTCCGTCGGTCGTCGCCACCCAGGCGACCGGATTTTTGTTTGCAAAACGGATGCATTCTTCAAAGTTCATTCATCCATCACCATTGTTACATTCTGCGAAGGGTAATAAATAATCACCGCC
>NZ_DANC01000060.1:0-432 GCF_002499755.1 Methanoculleus sp. UBA291
CGTCTTTCCCGACTGGCGGGGGCCGATCACGGCCACTGCCGGAAACCCGAGGGCAAGCGACCGGACCTTCTCCTCCGCGTCCCGCCGGATCATTCCCCGTACCTGGTTGGACATATTGTAAATTGTATTGACAATCTGTCCATAGAAATGTGCTCCGGCAAGAGTCAACGTTGAACTGCCGTTGAGCGAGTCGAGCATGCCTCGCAGGTGCCGGGTGATGTGGTCGTCCGGGAGAACGGCAACCTCAGAGCCTCCGAAGGACAAGAGAATACGATGTACATCATCCTTCCTGCGGTCCTCATGTCGACGATCAGAGTACCTGTCGCCAGCAGGCCGGATCGGAATACCGCAAAGGCGCTCCTTGTCGACAACCACGGTCGACGGTCGGATGAAGATCGGTATATACCGTTCGCCCCTAATACGTCCTGACCC
>NZ_DANC01000060.1:694-3270 GCF_002499755.1 Methanoculleus sp. UBA291
CCCGGAGTTCGGCAGCGAGCGTACCGAAGACTCGATACGTCTCATTCGTGACCGGGAGTTCGATCAGCGCCCGCACGATTGCTTCGACTTCCCGGAGGTTCTCCTGCACCGATGCCGAGAGGAACGCTCCGCGGTAGAGCTCGAGGATGTTGATCACCGTGGTTGCAAGGGGCAGCCCTTCCTGCTCCATCGCCTCGAGCGTTCTCATCGCCTCCGGGTCGTGCCGGATCAGGTCGATGAGCAGGGACGTATCAAGCGTCGGCATCGAAGTCTACCTCTCGCATCGAAGCCTTTCGCATCTCGCGCGAGGCTTCTGCGACCGAATCGGCCAGCGCGGTATTTGGTCCAAATTCTTTGAGAATTTCCGAGAGTTTCTTCTTCTGCGGGGTATACTTCAGGATCACTTCGGAAAAACTCATGTTTGAAGGGCCTTTTAACCGCGAAAGCCTCTCGTATGCATCATCGCTGATACTGATCGTCCTGGTTCCCATACCTGTGTGTGTGTATGTGCATGTATTTGGACCCTTTCATCGCCGGATCTCTTCCCGGCAATGCGCCGTGCGGGGAACGGGAACGGCGGGTATCCGACAGTTGGAGGTCGGGGTACCGTGAAAAGGCACCACTGCTCCCTCAGCACCGCACCAGGTCCATTCTCCCGATCAACACCCACCCGAGAAGACACGCAACCCCTACCGCCACGTTGATCGCCCCGAGGCTGAAGACGAGGTTGTTCCCGCCGAGGAAGACGAGGACCATCCCGACGCTGCCGAAGACGAGGGCGGAGCAGTTGATCAGGGCGGATGCGGAGCCGGTGTCCCCCTTCTGCTGATCGAGCATGAGGAATGCGCCTCCGGGACGTACAGAACTTCCCATCAGGGACGCCGGGAGGAGAGCAAGAGCAAAAATCAGGGGGCCAAGGCTCCCGAAGAGACAGACAAGGACGCCTCCGGCGATCATGACGCCGAAACTGAACCCGACGATCACCCGACGGCTGAAGTGCCGGGAGAGCCAGATGTAGAGGAACGGGCCCGAGATCAGGCCGATGGCATTAAGGGCAAAGTAGAAACTGTACACCTGTTCTGAAAGTCCGAATCCTTTTTCGTAGATATACGACGAGGCGGAGACAAATGCAAGCGATGCGGTGCTCACGAGCGAGAAGACGATAAGAAGCGAGGCGAAACCAGGATTTTTGAGCACAACCCCGAGCCGGCGTACGGACTGTGCCACGGTGTCGGTACGCCGTGCGGGTATTGTCTCCTCAAGGAGAAGGCCGCCGATCATCGCGACGACCCCGATGAGTGCGAGCGTCACGAAAAGGCCCCGCCATGAGGTATAAGGAAGCATGAACGCCCCGAGAAGCGGGGCGACGGCGGGCGCGGTGACAACCATGGACTGGACGAGCGCGAGCACCGATTCCTGTTTCCTCCCTTCATACAGGTCCTTGATCATCGCGGTTGCGACCGCAGAGGCGGCGCTACCGCCGACGGCCTGAAGGATGCGGAAGGCGATAAGGGGCCGGATCTCCCACGATGCAGCGCATCCGACGCTTGCAGCGATGTAGAGGGCAAGTCCTATGAGAAGGACGGGCCGACGGCCATACCGGTCGGAGAGCGGCCCCCAGAAGAGCAGCCCGAGACTGTAAAAGATGAAGAAGAGTATCAAGGTGAGATTCGTGAGGTCCGCAGAGACGCCGAAATAGTCTCCCATTCCGGGAAGGGCAGGCAGGTAGAGATCGGTCGAGAGCGGGACAAAGGCGGAGAACACCGCGATCAGGACGAGAAGCCCCCGATCCCCCAGATATTTCTGGGATTTGCCGTCTCGATTGTTGAATTGGTCCATGGGGGCATCTCGGAGGGCAGGTGTTGAAGAACTGGATGCTACTGTCGTGCATTCCGAATCGAGGTCGGATTATTGTCTCCTCCAACCTCTGTTCATACATTGAAACCTTCCCCTAGTTCTAGGTTGGCATTGGACATTAGCCTGTCTCGGACCTTCAGCCGACACACTTGATATCAAAGGTCTGATGCCAGTGTCCCGACCTGATTGGTCCGTTCTTTCTCTTCATCTTGCCCCGGGATCGCCGGGGAGACCCACAATTTTCGATTCTGGATGAGCGCTTTGCGGGTATCTTCTTATGCCAAAGCGCGCGAGATACACCCGCAGTGTCGGCCGGAGTAAGGGCATACGGGAGCCGATGGGAAGGTATTTATTGGAGAAACGTGCACTCTTGCAGTGAGACCCACGATCAGAAGGGTATGGAAACGACTGCCTTTTCTTCATTCTGCTTGAAGTTCATCATGCTTGCGTGGGACCCGCAATCAGAAGGGTGTGGTTACTACCGCAGAGGGCCGAAAATTCGATATACCCAAGCGTAACTTGCAGAGAGACCCGCAATTAGAAGGGTATGGAAACGGAGGGTCCGCGACCCTTTGACTTTCTGCTCGGGCTTGCAGTAGATATTGAGTATATGGCCGGTTTATTGTTCTCGAAGTCATCCTAAAAGTTTTCAGCGGCTGACGATTCCTATAGTTCAGAGCATTCTGTCGCCTCCCCGCGAAAAATTGAGTGATCTCTGG
>NZ_DANC01000060.1:3575-7844 GCF_002499755.1 Methanoculleus sp. UBA291
GAGGTGTTTCGGGATCACCTCCTCCGTTCTCTGTAACAGAAGACGGCTGTTACCGAACGGGGCTGGAGTATGCGGCCCTCTCCGGCAAAGGAGCGGACTTCTCCCCAAAGAGTATCCAGCAGTTTTTTGTCTCTTGTTCCCGATCATTGACCGTTTTTTCGAGTACGGATAATAATATGTCGGGGTCAAATATGGGCGGTCACGTCAGAACGGCAAAATAGTCGATCTCTTCATGTGCGGTTCCCATGGTGCCGCCAAATTGATCGGACTGTCTTTTTCCTCGTTTTGCCGCCCCTGCCGATTCGATCTTTATCTTTTCCCAGCCGCAGGTTGCGCAGTCCAGGGACCTCTGCAGGATTTCCTCGGGGTTGCAGGCGGAACTTGGGAGGGCGCCGAGGCGGATGACCATTTTTGCCCCAGGGGCGCAGGCCTCTGTGATGTTTTTCCAGACCGTCGCCAGGTCTCTGGCGAAGTCCTGCTGGCTTGAGTGCGTGAGTTGGCCGGTGGTGGTGTAGTTGACCGTGTCCTCGCCGCTGAGGAACCAATTCCTGAGCCACTGATCCGGGACATAGGTTCTCATCCGATAATAGGGAGGAGAAGTGATGACCCAGGTGAACCCATTTTCCGGGATGACTTTCAGAGGGTTGCGGGAATCTCCGTGGATGATGCCCCCCTGAGGTTTGGCAGGTAGTGTGCCAAAGGAGTATTTCGCTTTCCATGCGACAACATCGAGGGCATCGATTCTTTTCGGGTACAGGCCATGCTTTTCCCAGTACCGCACTGAATACTCAGGTTTGCAGCAGTAGGTGCGGGGCATCTGGTTTGAGAGGTAGGAGATGCGGTTTTTATGGACAGGCCCGTGGAGGACCCCGAGCATGAGTGCTCGCAGTGCAACGGCCTCGTCGGTGGTGCATTCCTCCATGAGGCTTTCCCGCAGTTTACAGATGTCGTGGAGTGTGTCCGAGTGGAAACAGAGTTCCCAGAATCGTCCTTCGGGGATATGATCTGGCTCCCGGTCATTGGCGAGAATGGTCTTGCAGAGTTTGATAATGTCTGCAGGGGTGGTGTCGACAAATTTTGCTGCGGATATGGCAACGGCCACCGGGCTTGAGTCGATACCCACCGAACCGAGGCCGCGTAATCGTGCAGCATAATTTGTTGTACCACGGCCGCAAAAAGGATCGAGGGCCCAGTCGTCCTGATTGGCGGAGGCCAGTGTGCGAAACGGGAAGTCCAGGGGGAACATGGTAAAATAGGGACATATGGTGTTGAGCCTCAGGATAGCACTCTGTTTTTTGGGGAGTGTGCTGATCTGCTTTTGGCCGGGTCTCTGATTCCGGAAAGGTGCGCTCATGAGGATTCGCCATTCGATTCAATTAATAATTGCCTCTTATTTCTTCTTATTTAAATATGTGGCGATTTTATAGCAAAACGTGGATGGAAGTGAGGTTTTTTTCGAGTGCGGGATATCTCTGTCCCTCTTTCGGAGGTTCACCGGAGATTGTGCTACATCGGTGTACGATGGTTGCTGACGATGAAATAGTCGATGAACACGTCACGGTCGACCTCTCGAAGAAGTTCGGCGGGTTGAAGGCCGGCAAGTCGATCGCCTCGACCGAAGGGGGTATCTCGGTGCCGGGGAATCGGGAGATCAGGACCGGGCTTGAGCGTGATAGATAGAAGCGAGGTTTTATGGTGTCGGCCGGGTTCTTCACACACTCTCCCCGGTAACGGATGACCTTTCACGTTTCTTGCGACGATGTCGCGACAACGGTAGGCTGGTACGTGTCTCTCCGATCTCAAGTCTGTGGAGTCGGGCCCGCCCGTCTCAATAAATTCCCCAACATCGTCATTGGCTATGAAGTGCGGGCGTTTTTTCTTTGGGTTTTGGATCCTCTGCCCATGTAACCATTATCATCTCTTTTGCTGTGTAGAGGCCCGACCGGCCTTGCCGCTACGGGAGCTGGCGATACAGCGGTTCCGCTCGATCTTTCATCCGGGACCAGTCTCCCGTAGCTGGCGGCGGTCTTTCCACCTACCCCCCACTCACAGAGTGCATCGGTGAGCAGCCTGAACACGAGGTCTGCCCATCTCTCACCATCCTCTCCCGGCACGTCGCAGGAAACAGCAATATAAAATGTTCCTGCAACCGAGAGGAAGGTGAGCGGGTTGGGGTCATCGAAGTCGGTGGGGGGTTCGTCACCCCCTGAGTAATAGCCGCCATGGTGTGGTGTTATGACGTCGGGGAGAAGTCCTTGTCCATTTTTCAGACTCTCAGGCGTTATCCAGGCATCGTGAAAGATGATATGGCCAGAATCATCCGAGGTGCCGAAGATAGCCGTGTGGTATTCCCCTCCCCGTTTGAACTCAACCCCCTTTGTTCCCCAGACCTGGTCGCAGTAGTGCGAGGCAAGACCCTTCAGGGCAGTTCCGGGGATGAACGGCGTGCCGTATGTGTGGTGGAGGGTTATCCCCATTTCCAGCACGTTCTCGTTCCCAAAGCCGAGCATCAGCCTGCTTTTAGTTTTGAACTCGCCCTTCTGCGCTCCATCAAGTGAGGAGGAGTAGCGGGTGAACGCTTCCTGATAGACGGGATGTGCCCTTCCCTGGGCTCTGCACATGGTCCTGAACAACCCCTTTCGGTTATCCGGGTGCTTCTTCTCCTCATCTTTGAGCGGCACCCTCAGGTATCGGTCCCTGACGAGGGCGGCGTTCGAAGCACCGGGCAACTCCGCATCGGCTGGCCTATTCGACCATAACGTTGATATGGCCTTCCTGCATGCCGGCCCCGCCATGGAACTTTGCTCGCCGGGAGAGCCGCTATATTGCCGGGCGATCATGGGTCCTCCCTCTCCGGGGATGCTTTTCCGGGCTGTCCCGGACGTTTTCTGTCCAGGAGTGCTTCTGCATAGCGTTTCAGCCACGTTGCGGCTTCAATCGCCTCCAGAGAAAGGTGCTGATATTCTATCAGGTCGGCCTCCCTGCTTTTATCCTCCAGTGTGATATTTTTCGGCAGGTCTACCACCATAACCTGGGAGAGATGACCAAGGTAGGTGTCACCCGTTTTGGTTGTTTTATCATCCTTGGCGTGGACGTAGGCTATGGCCTGCACAAGTCCGCAGGTGTGCACTAACGCCGGGAAACTCTTTGCCAGTCGGAGATAGTCATCTTTATCGTTGCTGGATGTCTTCCCCAAAACGCACCTATGCGCTCTTTCTGCTCTTTTTTGCTGCCGGGTCTGCATGTCTTTCAGCCCTCCGTAAAAAAGCACTTTACTCTACCTTTCCCTACGGTTGCCTTTCCACCGAGCTGCAGGTTCAGGCCGGTGTTTGGGCAGAACTTGGCGAGGATCTCGTCTTCTGTCAGGCCGTTGCTGCCGAACACACGGTCGCACCAGGCCAGTCCCGCCAGGATCGTCTCGCCGGGCAGGGATTCCTCGTACCACAGCCCACCCTTATCAACAATCTTTGTCTCGTCTTTAATCCTGATATGAACTGCCACTTCAGTCCCGGTTTTTGTCAGGAAGGTAAAGCAGTCATCGGAGAGAACGACGAACCGCTTTTTGAAGACTGTCCGCCATTTATCTGTATCGGAGAAGAGCATTCCGGCAAGTCTTTCTGCCCATGCATTCGCAGCATCGTTATACACTGCGGTGAAATCGAGGTCTTCAAGGAAGATCTTTTTCCCGGATCTCTCTTCTTTTTCGGGAAAGAGCGAAGACTGTTCAACATAAAAAGCCTGCTCCTTTTCAGGGGACGGTGTTTCCGGAAGTTCCTCATACCCTGCCGCCTCAAGATCCCGCCTCAGTCGCTCCAGCACCAGCGGGCTCGTCACGTATGCGAACGTGCCGTACAGGCTGCACACCGGCAGGCAGACAATATGGGCGTCGGTGAGCACCAGCGAACCGGCGTTGGACGAACCGTCACCCGCCATCTTTCCGAAGACAACATCCATTACGGCCTCGTCGGTCTTTTTTTGCTTGAAATGATCCCTCATGACGCCTTTCACTGCCGACCCCGGCACCAGCGGCCATTCGGTGATCTTTTCGCGCATGATTGGCATGTCGACGAAGCCGACACCCTTTCCTGCCCCGACATGGAGCGGCGTGATCGTCTGCAGCCAGTACATCTTCGTATTATCAGTCAAATCGTACGCCTCCGTTTTCACTCATCCGTTCTTGATTCGTTCCCGACATTCCATAACCCCCACAGGGCAAGCCCGAAGCCGTCGCGACTGTAATCCAGTCCTCCCATGGCATCGCTCACCGGC
>NZ_DANC01000060.1:8074-17175 GCF_002499755.1 Methanoculleus sp. UBA291
CCTGCCGGTACAAGCCTTCGTATCGGCTTTGGTCCGCGGCTTCCCGACTCAAGGCTCCAGCCGGAGAGCGGTTTCCAGCGGCTGATGCATGCCGATACCAGTCTGAGTGTGACACCCTTGGGTGCATCCGGCGGGCGGCCCTCAAGTGTGTCTTTCTTAATCCACCCGGGCAGCCAGCCGTTAGAGAAGACTGCAGGCGTTGCCAGCACCATCCTGAGATGGTGTTTCTCTCCGCAGGCCTGCGTAATCTCAGAAGGGCAGCTCCATCCGGGGTCCTTGTCCGCCTTCCATAGAACCAATCGCCGCTCGCCCCCGAGAGGGTGGAGCGAGTTCTTCCAGGCGAGTTCTCCCGTATCCACCTTTGCGGCAATCTGAATACCTTTCGCCCCGAAATCCAGCCCTGTCGTCTCAAAAAACATCTCATTTTCAGCAGTACCGTAGCCGTGTTTGATCTTCACGTGAGTTCTCGGTTCCTTGCCGGGGAAATCCAGGAATGAACCGAGCAATTCCGGCGTACTTCTAACTGTTTTTGAGTCCGGAGGGGCGTCAAACGACGTTGCGTCGTCAGTGATGAGCCATTCGATCATCCTCTTCGCCGACCAGAAGGGGGCCATTTTGGCTGGCTTGAACTCGTCTTCGACGCTGTCTGGGAGTAGCGCCGGCAGAAGCCTCTTGTCCGGCAGGTCGCAACCTTCCCCGGGTCTCATCTCCGCCGGGCGAACCGGATGGGCGATGCGATTGCCATCTTTCTCCTCGACCTGGATATCGCCGGGCGCAGGAAAGTATATCCCGCCGTTGGAGAGCGGAAGGGGCCCGGCGACGGAGATTTTTTTGAGTTTTTCGACATCCTCTTTCATATTGAAATCGCTGCCGTTTATCTTGCCCAGCATCGTTCTCACCGAGCCTGCGAGGACCGACGGGTACGGCCAGTCGAGCGACTTCATGCGGAGACCGGGCCCGAGTGGACGGGCGTCACGTGCGATGATCGGGTCATGAGGGGCGATCGAGAGATACAGCTCATTCATGAGTTGTCGCCTCCTGTCATCGCTACGGCGATGCGCCGGGCGATAACCAACTCAGTTGCCCGGCGTAAAAGATCGTCGGAGGACTCCACGCCCTGCAACACACTTTCGATGTCTTCTTCAGCTACATCCCTGGTGCCGTTGCCGGCTTTTTTTCGTCTGAGCAGCCTGAAGAGATCTTTTTTGAGCAGACCCGGGGGGACAGGGTTTTTCCATTCTCCGTAGTCTCCGGCCATCTGGAGCAGATCGTAGGCCGCTTTGTCCGGGAGTGCGTTTTGGGTATGCAGGTCGATCCATGTCGCAAGACGCTCATCCATCCCGTTCTGGCCTTTCGGCTTCCATTGTTCTCGGACCTTCAGCGGAGACCCGCCACCCCGGATATGCAGGTGAACAGCGAGGCCATTCCTGTTGGGCTCTTTTGCCGCACGTTCGGCCGCCCTGCCGTAATCAAGAAGATCCCCGAGTGGGTTTCTCGTATGCCCTATGGCAATCCCGATGGAGAGGGTGACCCTACTTTCCGGGACTTTCTCCTCGAACCTGTCGTGAAGTACCCTAGCTGCCTTCAGGCAGGTGTCCACCGGGAGGAATGCGAGGACATCAACTCCCCCCGAGTAGACCATATAGCCATGGTGTGATTTCTCAACAATGTTGCGGGCTTCTCCGGCAAATGTCGAGAGGTTGCTGGAGAAATCCCGGTGCTCGCCTGCAGAGTTGATCTTTGAGATGGCCTCTCCTATGTGGTCGCCGTCTGCGACCAGAACCGCAAAATAGGGGTTTGGTTCTCCTGCAATGTGCAGAAGCGTGCGGAGGCGTTTATTAATCTCATTCAGTTTATCCAGATCTTTCCGGTAGGGATTGTCCTCGGGAAGAGCCGTGAGAGCCTGCTGAAGGCTTCTCTTCGTGCTTGTCAAGTGTGAGGGGAAGCAGACCTGACCATCGTATGGGAACTCCTGGTAAAACTTTGTCCCCGTACCCGATGCAAAGGCGTTTTCTCCTGCACATAGTTCCCCAATTTCGGTGAGATACCTATCCGCATCTCCTCCGTCTCTCCGGATCCTGCGGATCCAGGGCTCGAGCGCGACACGAGTGACGGATGGGAACGCTATACGCCTTCCACCGGCGAGCCGCTTGGTGAGGCCAACCGCACAGAGCTGTTCGTTCTCACTGAGGCGCATCTTCAGTGCAAGTTCGCCGTACGGTCTTCGATTGTTTTTCAGAACGGTTTCCCGTGCGCCGTCAAGCGAAGACTTCGGGATTCCCTGTGCTTCTTTCGCCTGACAGAAGTTCCGGATGGATTTTCTGCCGGCAAAAAGACGCATCAGTCTTTTTCGGGATGCGGCATAGTCGCTCCCGAGCGGTACCCACGCCGTATTGAATTCGATGATATCGTTAATTTGTGCATTCCAGATATCGTCCCGTACTAAACTGCCTGCTTCCTCTTTTGCGCCTTCTGCATACTCCAGCCATTTTCTATAAGCCGCGTTCTGTGCTTTTGTGCTTACTGTCTGCGGGTCCGCTCCTTCGGGAAGTTCGGCAAGGACAATGTTGGCCACGTTAAAGGCTTCAAGTTCTGTTTCGAGTTCTGGCGACTGGAGTCTCGAATCTCCTCTGGCTAACGCCGGGAAGATGAGCAGTCCTCCCAGGTCCGCGATCTTTGCTGCGGCGGCCCTGCTGATATCCGAGAGAAGATACGACCCGAACCAGAGATCCCGCGTCCTTCGGGCGGCTGCAATGAAGTCCTGCACGGGACCGATGGAGAGGACGTAGAGATAGGATGTCATCGGGGAACCTCTGTGAATCCCTGTTCATTGGCATACGTGAGGAAGGCTTCCAGGGCAGAGCCGCTCTGCGACCGAGACGCCATCGGCGAATTTCGGTACCTTGCCAGATCCTTTCCGCGTATTTTCGTGGAACTACACAAGGTACGATATTCTTTTTTCAGAACGACTTTCTGAACCGGCGCAACGTTAAGTTTCAGGATCAGTTGTGCAAAAACTCCATCGCTGCACTTTAGAGGACGTAGTATCAAGGGGCTCGCCATCCTCGCTTTTTCACTGCCGCCGGCAACAGGATATAATTCAAGAGTGCCGGGATTCCGGTGAGCAGGGAGATTAAATACTATGGGAAGGCCGAACTCTGCTCTTGGAAAGGCAGCGTAATCAGAGATATGGTCCAATCTCTGATACTCACGAGCGGCTCCATTGCTGATAATATGGCGGATGGATTCCGGCTCGGGCCACCGTGATCGTCCCGGCCGGGAAGAACTGTTTCCCGGGTTTCGGCCCACATTTTTGCCCTGCCTGAAGGTCTGCAGCAGCCCGATTACATCAGACCAGCACTGCAATGCGTTACCGCCATTGCCGTTCTTTATCAGAAGTACCTCCGGCATGGTGGGCCATTCCCGCAGTGAAGAGGGAACGATCCCCAATTTCTCCCGGCACCGGTTGTACCACCCATCGATACCTGCGCAGTCCGGAGGAGAGAGGTCCTGACAATACAGTGCGCCACACCCTCTGCGTGTTCTTGCTCCTATCCCGCCGAAGTTGACCCATGCCCAGAGGGCGGCATTTATTTCTTGAGACAACTTTCTTGGATATGAGAGCGTTAATGTAAATGAGATGCCGGCCGTGCAATCTGCTACCGGGACGTTTTGCCTGTTGCTGCCCTGAAATGGGAAAAGTGCATATGAGGGATGCTTGTCCTTAAACCGGGGAAAATTCTTCCCATCCGGGATGTAGGCACAGGGATATGTCTTCCCATGAGACACAATAGTTACTTCCACAACCACGGGGCTCGGGTTCTCCGTCGATCCCCAGACCTCCCCCTCCCGCTGGCGGAGCTCTTCAACTCTCTCGCACTTCGCGCCTCTCGTCGCCCGCCACCAGAACCGGAGATGCCCACGGATGCTCGGCGCCCTGATAGGCATATCGGGATCGATCTTTCCTGCTTTGTAACCCCCGCCGAAGAGGGGGGTGATCACGTCGATGGCGTATGTTTTCTTGATGATGTTCGGGTCAGAGCTTTCGTCCGGCACTTTGCCGGGATAAGGCGGTAAACTTCGTGTGATAGAATCACGCTCCTTTGTTCTTTCTCATGACTGTTCGACTGGTTTTGCGGGAGATGCTCAACATAACCGGAATCATCGACCGTTGCTTTGCTCTCTGTTGGACCGCCACGCCGTCGGGTTGGCCTTCACCGGGCGGGTCCGTCAACCCATTCCTTGCTGTGCTGTCGGTCATGTTTCCGCTCGCGTCACGATGATGCCCCCGAGCCCGTAGGCCGTGTGTTTTCCGACTTGGAGATACTCCCCGGCTTTGAGCAGGTTCCCCGCTTCGGGCATGACCGCCGAGGTGTCGTAGGTTGCCCAGCCGGTGATGCCCTCGAACCGCAGGATCTTCCCCTCCCGGGAGCGGCGGGCGACCTCGACGGTTTCGACGGCGAAGTCGAGGATGGGTGCGTCTTGTTTGAGGAGACCGTCTGGAATGCGGCAGGGATAGTGTGCGGGATCGAAGCGTTTCGTCACCCGGTTGAACACCCTCGCCGATGCCGCAAGGAGCGATCCTAAGGATGGCATGACCTCCATCCGGCCGCCCCGGACGAGGTGGACCGGCGTGACGAAGGAGACGGTCGTCAGGTCACCGAGTGGGAACTCCGGGATCTCCACGGTCTTTGCCGATATCTCGGTGACTCGGAAGCACCGCCCGGAAAAGTGCCGGGCGTTGTCATGGGCATGGATCCGGGAGAGGATCTCCGGGATATACCGCTTCCGGTCGCCGTGGACCTTGATGAATCCCTTAACCCCGCCGTTACCACGAAAGGCGAGGAGGGCGTAGGGGTTGATGTCGATCTCTTTCTCCTTGAAGACCATGCGGTAGGGGCACCTGTCGGCATCGGGGCAGTCCGGCAGGCACTCCGGTCGCGCGCACCGCAGGACGGTGCCGAGCCATCCTCTGAAGGCCGATCCGGTAAACGCCGGAAGATCGGCGTTCCGTGTGACCTTCAGATCGACGGAGATCAACGACGAACTCATGGCAAGTGAATTGAAAGACACGGGAAGGCCCTTCTACTGAAGATCCATAAATGTTGCGAAATGTTTCCAAACTGGTATCCATATGAAATATGATTTCACATATTGTAGAGATTATTTCAAAAAATCGCTACCGGGAGGAGACACCCTTCGAAATTCTTCGAGTTTCTCAAGCTCCGGCTCTGATGAACCGTCGCACCCTGCGGCCAGACACTCTTCGAATTTCTCACGTTCCTGCCGTACCGGCAGTCGTTCCCCGAGTGGCGATATGCGACTGGCCGAAGGGCAGGAGCATGAGAAAATGCTTCATGTTTTCAAGTTGCGATGGTCCATAGAACCGGAGCAGGAGCCCGAAGGTGGGGTGCCCAATGGAAAGCCGCGCCATCCTTGCCCGGGGTCCGGTTTTGATGGTAGAAATTTTGGAGTTAAGTGTTCCGATCAGGATGTACCGAGGGTTCAGAGATCTTTTTGGGGCGGCCTCATTCTCTGGCGGCAGGAATCCATTCTGTTGTCCTCGGGTCATCGTTGCGTCTCCGGCGGACGAAGGAGATTTCATTTACGGACACCGAAGGGAATGCAGTACCTGCGGCTTCCGACCGGATAACTGGGGGTCGTTCATGTACCCGGTTCAGCGGTTCCTCCTTTCCGGTTCTCCTCCGGAGACCCGCGCAGCGTCGGACGAAGTCGGGGCGTGCAGGAGCCGATAGAAAGGATTTTTATCTGGGAAAGGAGCATTCTTGCATTGACACCCGCAATGAGAAGGGTATGGAAACTAATTTTCATTTCTCACAAATTTACTCATGAAACGTTTTCTCCCTGCACTGGCACCCGCAATGAGAAGGGTATGGAAACGGAAAAGGAATGGGCCGGGAACGGGACGGTGCTGATGAAGTTCTGGCTCCACATTGACCGGGACGAGCAGTTAAAGCGGTTCGTGGCCCGGGAGTTCAACCCGTTCAAGAACGATAAGATCACCGACGAGGGCTGGCGAAATCGGGGCAAATGGGATAACACGTGGCCGCAGCGAACGAGATGGTCGCGCGCACGAGCACCGCCTACGCGCCGTGGACGGTTGTGCCGGAGACCGGCCGGACCGAGATCGTCGTCAAGACGAACGGTGTCGCCGCTCCCGGCGAAGCGCTTCAGTGGAAGTCCGGCCCCGGACGCTCACGTGCCTGCGGGTCGATATCTTCGATCCATGCCCGCTCATGGTGATGAACAATGACGCGTCATCCGGATGGCCTTTGCAACTCCGATACGGTCGGTAACCCGCCGGACTCCGCAGACAAAAAAACATCATACCGGATTAAAATTTCAAAACAGCCGCAAAATTATGCTGCTATGGGGATTCGAACCCCAGTCGAGGGAGTGAGAGTCCCTCATGATTGGCCGGTCTACACTATAGCAGCACGTTACATCAATGTGCTCTAAATCATTGGATCTTTTGTTATTTAAACCTGTCTCACGCCCCCCTCTCTTCAATCATGCCTGCATCTCCGCAATCGGGGCTCAATATGGGCTGGGATTCTCTCTTCGCTTCGTGATTTCTCTCATAGACACCAATAAGTAGCTTCCCTGCATATGTATACGGGCAGTAATGAGCAGCGTTGATGAGCAGATACGGGAACTTGAGGACGAACTCAAAAAAACCCCGTACAACAAAGCGACCTCCAAGCACATCGGCCGCCTCAAGGCAAAAATCGCGAAAATCCGTGATGAAGCGGTAGCCCGGGCCATGGCCTCCGCAGGAGGGGGCGAGGGCTACTCCGTGAAAAAATCGGGAGACGCCACGGTGGTTCTGGTCGGTTTCCCGTCCGTCGGTAAAAGTACGCTGCTCAACAGACTCACCGGCTCTAACCTCTCGGAGACGGCGGCCTATGCCTTCACGACCGTCTCCGTGATCCCGGGGACGATGGAGCACCGGGGCGCAAAGATCCAGATCCTTGATATCCCCGGCCTGATCGCCGGAGCCGCCATGGGGAAAGGCCGCGGGAAAGAGGTCATCGCCGTCGTGCGGAGCGCCGACCTGATCCTCGTCCTGGTCGACGTCTTCAACGGGCAGCATGTGGACGTCCTTCTCCGCGAGCTCCACGATGCCGGTATCCGGATCAACCGGCTAAAACCCGACATCACCATAAAAAAAGCCGGGAACGGGGGTATCAGGCTGAACACAGTCGGCGCCGTCGACCTCGACCTCGAGGAGATCCGCGCCATCCTCGCGGAGAACAGGATCGTCAACGCGGACGTTCTGATCCGCAACGAAGTCACGCAGGACGACTTTATCGATGCGATGATCGGCAACCGGGTATACGTCCCTGCGTTCATTGCGGTCAACAAGGTCGATCTGGTGGACGAGAAGACGCGGACGGGGATAGAGAAGGAGTTGATCGACCGGTTCGGTGAAGCGCCCGTCATGGTCTCGGCGCACAGCGGCTACCGTATTGAGGACCTCAAAGACGCCATATTCAATAACCTGGGATTCATGCGGGTCTATTTAAAGCCGGTCGGCGGCCCTGCGGATATGGACGAGCCGCTGATCATCCGGAGTCCGGCGACCGTCGAGGACGTCTGCAATCGTCTCCACCGGGATTTCGCGGACAAGTTTCGGTATGCAAAGGTCTGGGGAAGATCAGCAAAACACGATGCGCAGCGGGTCGGCCTCACCCACAAACTTGCGGACGGTGACGTCCTCACCGTCGTCACCCGCCGCTGATCACTTTTTCGAGGACCGGGAGAGGCGCATCGGTTTTTACAGCGGTTCCCGAGTAGTGCGCACGGCTTGCCCGGTAGCCGAGCGTCCGTAATCGCTCGATGACGGTCCCGATGCTGCCGGGAGAGACCCGGAGCGACTTTGCTACGACATGGTAGTCGTAGTGGCTTGAGGTATCCAGTTCCTGCCGGCAGGTCTCAAGCAGCCGCGCGATCTCTCTCCCCGTCCCGACCGGGACACCGGCGAGCGCCTCCTGCATCTCCTGAAGCGTCCGATCGGCGTTGATCCTTCCGGTCCAGAGGGGTCCGACCGGCACGAGGTCCGCACCGCATAGCGGGCACTCCTCCGGTTCGGGGAGCATTCCGGTCTGTTCCGTTCGGTAGAGACAGTGCGGGCACTGCATCACATAGCCGATCCGCGCAAGCGTCCGGTCGGCCGCCGCCGCCCCCTCCCGGAGCCGGAGGTGCAGGCGGTGGAAGTGCTCGTGCGCGTAGCAGAAGAGGGGTTTTACACCCCGGTCATACTTGACAACCTCACGCACAACAAACCCAAGCAGCGTTCGGAGGCCGACTTCGGCGTGATACTCGGTGTTCCGGGGGCGGGAGAAGTAGCGGCGCATGCCTGCTTTCAGGTGCGCCCCGCAGAGGGGGGCGGTGTCGGTGGCGGTGACGAAGAGGTAATTCCCGGCGCTCCTTGCCGCGGAATCGATGAACGGCGCCGGTGTCCCGAAGGGGTCGAGGTCGACGGCATCGAACGTCCTCTCGCTCATCAGCGCATTCGCGTCCCCGCGGGTGACCTCGGCGGCAAGACCCAGCGCTTCCACATTCTGCCGGGCAAGGTCGATCGCTCTTGAACTCCGGTCGTTGATCGTTACCGGGACCCCTACTTCGTGCGCCACCCGGAGCCCCCGAACGCCGGACGCCCCCATGGCGTCAAGGTAACTCTCCGGCCGCAGGATAGAGAGCAGGAGGATGGTGGCGTCCCGGTTCAGTTCCATACGTGAGTTATAAAAAACCGGACCGCTTCCCGGCGGGAACTGAAGATGAGGGTCCTGCTTCGGTACGAAAAACCTGGTCCTCCCTTCAGTAACCTCAACGATATCCATGCTTCCGAAAAAAGGGTGGATGCTCGATACCCTTATACCTTCTCATGAATAACACTCTTACTCCGGCATATGGGCTTGTGGCCTAGCCCGGACATGGCGTCAGCCTCCTAAGCTGAATGTCGGGGGTTCAAATCCCCCCAAGCCCGTCATTTTTCGAGGTTACCACTCCCGGCAGACCCTCGGGTTATTTATCGTCTACCAGAGAACCTGATCCTTTAGGAATGAGCGCTTCTGCTT
>NZ_DANC01000060.1:17405-46548 GCF_002499755.1 Methanoculleus sp. UBA291
CTGCTTGCCGTGACCGTCGCGCTCATCACCGCCGGCGGGAACGTGATCAACGATCTCTATGATGTCGAGATCGACCGGATCAACCGACCGGAGCGGTCCATACCGTCCGGAGAGATCAGTCTTGCCGGTGCAAAGTTGTACTCGGTGGCCCTCTTTTCCGGGGGGATCGCGATTGCCGTCCTGACAACGCCCCTCTGCCTTGCAATAGCCGTCATAAACTCGGTGATCCTTGTTGCATACGCCGTCTTGTTGAAACGGGTCCCGGTCTGCGGCAACATGGCCGTCGCCTACCTGACGGCGAGCGTTTTCCTCTTTGGCGGGGCGTTCGCGGGCATCGCAGGACTCGTCCAGAACCTATCGCTTGCAGCGATCACGTTCCTTGCGACCCTCGCGCGGGAGGTCCTGAAAGACGCAGAGGACGTGGACGGGGATGCGGCGGGAGGCGCACGCACTCTTCCCATGGTCATCGGCGTCCGGTGGACGGGGGTGCTCGCGTTTGCCTGTGCCTGCGGTGCCGTCGCGGTGAGCCTCCTGCCCTTCGGCGACTGGTGGGGCCCCTTTTACCTTGCCGCCATCGCGGTTGTCGATAGCGTCATCCTCTTCGGGGCCGCCCGGGGGGCCATGTGCACGACGCCGGCCTGCGTCCGGGAGTCGCGGGCGACGTCGATCCTGCGAACCGGGATGTTCGCCGCGCTTGCGGTCTTTGCGGTTGCCGCGGTAATGTAAAACCGTGTCCCTGCACCGTCCCCCCTGTGAAGAGACCGGGTTCATCCGGTATCCTCTCCAGCCGCGGCGAACATCCCGGGGCGTCTTTCCGGTTTTCGGAATAATCGCATAATTTTATCTTGTTGCGGACCGAGTTGTTTTATCTAAAAGGAGATCTTCATGAAAGTTTACCGGCACGGGGACACGTATATAGCACCAAAAGGTTCCTTTTTTGACGGAAACGTGAAGATAGACGGAAACTTCATCACCCCTCCGGAGACGCACATCTGGGGCAACCTGCTGGTTTCCGGCCGCCTCGAACTCGGGCCGTGCTCAACCGTCGGCGGTTTTATCGAGGCCGGGAACATCATCGTCGGCCATGATGCAAAGATAAAAGGGCCGCTCCGTGTCAAAACGACCGTCACCATCTGCGACAACGCATGTCTTTGCTCCATCCGTGCGGGAGGAGACATCACTCTCCGGCCGGGGGTCAGCGTCGGGGACGTCAACAGCGACGAGACGATCTTCGTCTACGGCAAGGTCGCGAGCGAGCGGTTATTCGGCAGGGCCGTGAAGGTCTACGGCACCTGATGGGTGTTCGAGGCCGAGCAGGGCGGCATCTCTCACCGCGGCCCAGTCCGCTATCGTCTCCACGCACCCGTCCTTTATGTTCACGACACCGAGTGCGGTAATCCCTACCCGGTCGCACATATCGATCCCGTCCTTCACTTCTATAAGACAGCCGACGCCGATGATCGCCTGCGGACGATACTTCTTGGCCATCCGCTTGATGAACGTCGAGCCCGGGACGATGAAGACGCGATACCCGATGCGCTCCAGCCACTCCACGTTCTCCCCGACCGGACAGCGGCCGCAGTTTCGGCATTTCAGGCCTTCCGGCGTCAGGTGCGCCGGACACTGTGCCGAACGCAGACACTGGGGCAGAAAGACCGCCCGCCGCTCAATCGGCGTCTCGGCAAAGGCTTTGGTGTTCATCGTGTTCCTGAGCGTTATGAAGAACGTGATGAGGTCTTTATCATCCAGCCCGAGGAGTTTGCAGAACGCCTTCACGAGTCCCTCCAGGAGGACCATGCCGGGGATCAGGATGCGCGGCAGGTAAAATTTTCCCCTGGTGATAGAGGCGGTGGCGATGATCGCGAGAGCTATCGCTGCAAACAGCATTCCGAGGATAAGGAAGAGCGTAACCTCCCCGATGAGGACCATCAGCCCGGTCCAGATCCCCGAATCGAAAACGGTCATTTTCCGGCTCCCCCGACAAACTGAAAAGATCCGTCATACGGAGGCCGGAGCACCCCGATATCCGTGATAATTGCGCTGACGAGGTCGAGCGGGGTGGCGTCGAAGGCGTAGTTGAGCACGTTTACGTCGTCGGGAGCAAGTTGCCGGTCGCCGCAGTAGGCGAGTTCGGCCCGGTCACGCTCCTCGACGGTGATCTCTTTCTCGGTCCGGGCGAGATCGAACGTAGAGACCGGCGCTGCGACGTAGAACGGGACCCCGTGGTGATGGGCGGCGACAGCGTGCATATAAGTCCCGATCTTGTTAAAAACCGCGTCATTTGTTATCCGGTCCGCGCCGACGATGACAAGGTCGATCATCCCCTTCCGCATAAGGTATGCCGCCGAGGAGTCGGGGATGAGGGTCACGTCGATCCCGTCCCGGGCAAGTTCCCAGCAGGTGAGCCGGGACCCCTGGTTCAGCGGCCGGGTCTCGCAGGCGATCACCCGGATCTCCTTCCCTGCCGCAACCGCCGACCGGATGACCCCGAGCGCCGTTCCCCAGCACCGGCAGGCGAGCGCTCCCGCGTTGCAGTGAGTGAGCACCGTACATGCTGTCGGGAGGAGTTCCTCCCCGAACGCGCCGAGCCTCCGGCAGGCCAGTTCGTCCTCATCGGCGACGGCATTCGCCTCGGCGACCGCGAGTTCCTTCGCCTCGGCGACCGATGCGGCCATCGCCACCTTCCTCTGCACGCGGTCGACCCCCCATGCGAGGTTGACCGCGGTCGGGCGGGTGCTCCTGAGCAGGTCTGCGGCCCGTCTGATCTCATTCTGGAATTGCCCGGGGTCCGTCTCGGTGCTCCGGACGGCTGCAAGTGCTACGCCCATCGCGCCGGCGATACCGAGCGCCGGTGCCCCCCGGATCTCAAGCCTCCTGATCGCCCGGGCGAGGTCTTCGACGGTGGTGCACCGCATCAGATCGCACCTTCCCGGGAGGAGGGTCTGGTCGATGTAGACGATACCCTCGTTCTCCGGGTCCCATGCGATGGTACAGAGGTCTTCTCTCTCCGGCATGCTCACCCCGCTCTGACCGCGTCCAGATACGCCCGCATCGCCGCCGCCCCGCCCATGGCGACCGAGTCCGGAATATCCCGGGGCGCGGTGGCGGTCCCCGCCACGTAGACCCCGGGTTTCACCGTGAGCACGGGACCGGTCTTCTGGTCGGCGACCCCGAAGAACCCTGAATCGTCTCGCGGAAGGCCGAGCATCCGGCTGATCTCTTCCACCCCGTCGGCGGGTTCGAGCCCGACGGAGAGCACCACCTGGTCCGGGTAGAACGTCTCCACCTCGCCGGTCTCCGTGTTCTCTGCGACCATCATGAGGCGGCCGTCTCCTTCGAGCACCTCGCCGGGGAACCCGCGGACGAACCGGACCCCGAGCCGCCTCGCCCGCTCGTAGTATTCCTCGTAACCTTTGCCGTACGCCCGGATGTCGTTATAGAAGATCGTGACCTCAATGTCGGGATTCTTCTCGCGGATCAGCATGGCGTTCTTCATCGCGGACATGCAGCAGACCCCGGAGCAGTACGGACGGTCGATGGAAAGGTCGCGGGAGCCGACGCACTGGACGAACGCCACACTTCGTGGGGGCCTGCCGTTTGAGAGGCGCTTCACTTTGCCTCCCGTCGGGCCGCTCGCGTTGATCATCCGCTCGAACTCGAGGCTCGTGATCACGTCGGGGATGGTGAGATACCGCAACTGTGTCTTGCGTCCGGCGTCGAACGTCCCATACCCGGTCGTGACGATGATGCTTGCCGCCGGGATCTCGATAACCCGTTCCTCATCCTCGCGGAGAATCGCCTCCTTGCCGCAGACATCGTAGCAGAGGCCGCACTCGATGCAGTGTTCCTTGTCCCTGACGACGATATCCGGGACCGCCTGGGTATGGGGCTTGTAGATTGCTTTTCTGACGCCGATGCCCGCGTCAAACCGGTTGTACACCTCTACCGGGCAGATCTGGATGCAGTCTCCGCACCCGTTGCACTCATCCTCGATGATGTAGCGGGGGTGCTTTCTGACCCTGACCCGGAAGTTTCCGACCTCCCCCTCGACCGATTCGACCTCGGAACAGGTGTGGATGGTGACGTTCGGGTGCCGGGCGACCTCCACCATCTTCGGGGAGAGGATGCACATCGAGCAGTCGTTGGTGGGGAACGTCTTGTCGAGCTGGGCCATATGTCCGCCGATGGTCGGTTCGCGCTCGATGAGGTGCACGTGGATGTTGTGCGCCGCAAGGTCGAGCGCCGCCTGGATGCCGGAAACCCCGGCGCCGATGACCGCGACGTCAGTCATGGCGGTACTTCCCCGCGAGTTTGATGTATTCATGCGCGTTTCGGACGTTTCCCTCCTGTTGCTCGGGTGTCGTCTCCCTGACCACTCTCCCGGGCACCCCGAGGACCAGCGAGCGCGGCGGGATATCCTTTCCTTCGGTGACGACGGCGCCGGCGCCGATGATGGAGCCCTCCCCCACCACCGCGCCGTTCAGGACGACGGCGCCCATCCCGACGAGCACCCGGTCACGGATGGTGCAGCCGTGCAGGATGGCCCCGTGGCCGACCGAGACCTCCGCCCCGATCTCGACCGGGAAACCTGGCGTGGTGTGGACGACGGCGTTGTCCTGGATGTTCGAACCCGCTCCTACCGCGATCCGGTCCCTGTCGCCCCGGATAACGGCGCCGAACCATACGCTCACGTCGTCGGCGAGCGTCACGTCTCCGATGACTGTTGCGTTCTCCGCGATATAGACACGGCTCCCCACAACCGATCCGCTCTCCATAGTATGTTCATATTGGTTGCGACGATACAAAATGTTCTCCCTCGACCACTCTTTTCCGCCCCGCCATCGACCACTACCCATAAAACCCCTCACGGCAAACGCCTCCAGATGAAAGTGATGGTCGGGGGGACGTTCGATCCTCTGCATGCCGGGCACCGGAAACTCCTTGCCCGCTCCTTTGAACTGGCGGGGCCTGACGGGGAGGTGATCCTCGGGTTGACGACCGACGAGTTTGCCGGCGCAAAGGTGCACCCGGTCCACTCGTATCAGGAACGGCTGGAGAACGTCGCATCTTTTATCCGGGAGCACGGTTACACCGCAACATGGCGGGTCGAGCCGCTCTCCGACCGGTATGGCAGCGCCCTCGACGCGGATTTTGATATCCTCGTCGTCTCCGAGGAGACTTTCCCGGTTGCCGTGAAGATCAACGAACTCCGGCGGGAGCGGGGGAAAAGGAAGGTCGACCTCCACGAGATCTCCTGCGTCCTCGCCGAAGACGGCCGGCGGATCTCGAGCACCCGGATCTACCGGGGGGAGATCGACGGACACGGGCGCCTGATCAGATGATGTGGTTTGGGATGTCTTTCTTTTTGATCAGCCAGTCACAGTAGAGGCAGTGCAGCCCCTTCGGGAGCACCTCGAACGTGCTCTCCACCGGCTCGTTCGTGTTCGTGATGCAGCCGGGGTTCGGGCACCTGACCACACCTTTGAGGACACGCGGGGTCTCGACGCCTTTCTTCTCCGCCACCTGGTAGTCGCGGATGATGTTGATCTTTGCGTGCGGTGCAAGCAGGGCTATCCGGTCGACCTCCTCCGTGCGGAGTTCCCGGTTCTCTATCTTGACGATATCCTTCTTTCTCATCCGCTTGCTTCTGACGTTCGTCGCGACACTCAGGCATTCGTGCGTCGAGCCGGTGATCCCGAGTATCCGGAGCACGTTCAATGCCTCACCGGCCGTGATGTGGTCGATGACGGTGCCGTTCTTGATGGGGCTGATGATCAGCCCTCCTGACGGGTCTTTCCTGGTCACTTCATCACCTCATGGAGGAGCGCCATCCTGACAGGCACACCGTTCTTTGCCTGCTCAAAGTAGCGTGCATAGGGCGTGCGGTCAACCGCCGGGTCGATCTCCCCGGCGCGCGGGAGGGGGTGGAGGATCATCAGGCGGTCCCGGACACCGGTGAACAGGTCGGGCGTGATCCGGTAACTGGACGCGACGTCGTAGTACGATGCCGAGTCCGGAAACCGCTCGCGCTGGATCCGGGTGACATAGAGAACGTCGAGATCCCGGATCACCTCTTCCACGTCCGTATGCTCGATCACCTCCATCCCGCGCTCTCGAAGTTCGAGGGTGATACTTTCCGGCATCTCGAGGCCTCTCGGTGCGATTGTATGCAGGGTGACGCCGTAGAGGGAGAGGGCGAGCGCCAGTGAGTGTGCGGTCCTGCCGTAACGGAGGTCTCCGAGAAGTCCGACATGTATTCCGTCGATCGGCATCGACTGCCTGATGGTGTAGAGGTCGAGCAGCGTCTGGCTCGGGTGCTGCCCGGCGCCGTCCCCGGCGTTGATGACCGGGACCGTGGCGAACTCGCTTGCCAGCCGGGCCGCTCCTTCCTTTGGGTGGCGGAGCACGATGGCATCCGCATAGCCGCTCACCACCCGGATGGTGTCGGCCAGCGTCTCTCCCTTGACGATGGAACTTGCTTCGACGGAATCGACGCTGATCGAGTCCCCGCCGAGCCGCGCCATGGCCGTCGCAAACGACATTCGCGTTCGGGTGCTGGGCTCAAAGAAGAGGAGAGCCGCAAGTTTGCCCTCAAGCATCCGGGGTCGGTACTTCCCGGTATCGAACTCCCGTGCCCGGTCCAGCAGGTAATCGAGATCGCTCCTTTCAAAATCGCGGATAGAGATTATGTGGTACATCGTGTGGCTACCTTCCGGGGCTCCGGGCCCGGCCGGCGGGGGCGGTGCCCGAACCGTTCCGCCCTCCCGTCGTAACACGGACGAAAAGCCCTCTTCTCTCCTGGATAGTGGTTCGCCCCGCACCCACTAATACCTTTTTTTCCCGCCCGATGCACAACAACCTTTCTCATCTCCGCCCGCCTCATACTATGTCTGGAGGAGCGTTCATGTCCGAAGAACGGGAAAAGTATGCCCCCGAGGTTTGTTGCCACTGCGGAGGGCTCGGGTGCCTCTATTGCGACAAGAAGGGTACCGTGATGGTGCTGCAGCCGTCGCGGAAGTGCAGGCACTGCGGCGGCGATTGCTGTATTTACTGCGGCTACACCGGGTGGGAGCACCCGCTCCGGGAGTAGACCCGCCTATTTCCGTGCAATCGTGATATAACCGCTGTGGGCGACCCGGGTCGACGGCCTGGTCCCCCGGGCGGAGCGCGTCAGTTCCCGCTCCATGCACTCGTAGCAGTGGACGTCCCGGAAGAGCGGCGCCGCGGTATCGAGCGCGACGAACGTGTGCTCAAGGAACGGGGTGTAGCAGGCGAGGTAGCCCCCGGGCGAAAGAAGCGAGAAAGCGTGCTCCACGTGCGCCGGCGTTATCGTGAGGTCCAGGTGGACGACATCGAACTCTCCGGTTGCCGCGAGCATATCGGCCGCGATCACCTCAACGTTATCGAGCCGCGCGTTCCGGATGTTCTTCTCCGCGAGTCGGGCGAATTCCGGGCGCACCTCGTATGTCTTCACCTCGCGCGCGATCTTCCCGAAGTAGATTGCGGCAACCCCGCTCCCGGTCCCGGCGTCGAGGACCGTGTCCTCACGGTTCATCCCCGTGCAGGCGATCACGATCCCGATATCCTTCGGGAGCATGGGCGCCCCGCTCCTCTTCGCGTGGACGAAGAAATCGGTCGATCGGGGGCGAAGGACCCTGAACGGGACGCCGAGATGGGTCCTGATCTCGCCCCCGGGATTCATGCCCGCGAGCGCGCCGAGGTCGATCACCCCCCGGTCGGTGGAGAACGGCCCTTCGCTCGCCGTCACGAAGTACTCGCGGTCCTCACCGACAAGCAGGAGGCGTTCGCCGGCCTCGATCATTGCTGCGCGAGTTTCAGGATCGCTTCGGCGATATCGCCGCGGGTCTCGGTGAGCGCTTTGCGGGCAACCTCTTCCGTCGCCCCGGTCTGGGATGCGACGAGGGCGACGTCTTCGTCGGGGATCTCCGGGTCGGCCTCTTCAAATCGGGCCTCTCCCGTGAGCTGGTAGGTAGTGACCCCCTGCATGGTGGTCGCGACGACCTGGGCATCGTCAAAGACGTAGTTCCCCCGGGCCGTGGAGATCACTACCTTCTCCACGCCCTCGATCTCCTCCATCTCCATGCCCATCTGCTTCATCATCTGCTTCATCTTTTTCGGGTTTATCTTTCCGGGAAACATTCGGATCCTCTCCCCTGTCGTACTTTTACCGCTACACCGTAATTAAATGCCAGCATCTCCCGGCCGGAGAGCAGGGCCGTGCCGGTGGCGAGGAGCACGTCGTCCCCGGTCACCACCATCACCTCGTCTCCTGTGCGGATACGCGCGTCGGCGGCGACGACGTGCTTTGCCATCGTATTCTTTCCGTCCGCAATGAACGCCGCCACGTCTTCCTGCACCCTCACCCGGTAGGCCGGGGGGGGGAGATGCGCTGCGAGCCGCGCCGCTCCGACGATCCCGAGGGTCAGGCGGCCGTCCTGGGCCCTGACGGTGGCGAGCCTCTCTTTCCCGAGGCGCACCTGCCGGATGCGCCCCGTTGTGGAGAACTGGAAGGTGCACTCGTCGGGGAATACTGCAACTCCGGCCCCGGCGCCGAACTGGAAGTCAGCAATCGTCCGGATCCGCCGAAGCGAACTGTCTTTTGAGTACTCGGTTGACACAATCAACAAACTCCTCTTCTGTGTCGTGGGGGATGAACGCCCCGGCCGCAATCCGGTGCCCGCCGCCGGCGCCGCCTACCGCTGCCGTCGCCTCAACGAGCGCCGCGCAGAGGTCGACTCCGCGGTCAAGCGCCCACTCGTTCGTCCGCATTGAGACCTTCGTGGTCTCCGGTTCGTCCACCATCGCGGCGAGCACCATCATCGGCTTTCTCCAGTTCAGTTTGGAGAGCGCCATGCCCGCCCCGATCCCGACGATGGTGTCGGGGAACCGGTCGCCGGTGTTGATGTACTGCAGGTGGGACAACTCCGTCACCCCGGTTTCAAGGATATACTGGAGCAGGTCGCGGATGACCGCCCGGTGGTGGCCGAGCATGTACTCCGCGTCGCGGTAGGCTTCGGCGCGGTCGCCGCGGCAGATGCTGCTCCCGACTTTCGGCTTTGCCCATCTGCCGCAGGCGTTGAGCAGCGTGGCGTACTCGGAGGCGTTCCTGAGCGCCGTCCGTTCCGGCTCGTCCGGGAATATGTAGGTCTCGGCGAGCAGACGGTCGGTGTCTCTCCCGTGTGCGATGAGCTGCTGGACAAGAGCGCTGATGATCTTGCGCCGGTCGTCGAACGGGAGTTCTTCCCAGACGAGCCAGCCTCCCCGGGGCGTCTTCAGTTCGACATCGAGTTTTTCGAGGAACCGGAGCGCCGTGTTCGGGTTGTTTGAGATCCCGTCGATGTAGGGGTCGTCGCAGTAGCCGAGGCAGACATGGACCGGGCGGGTGGACGTCCCGTAGCAGTTCAGGTCCCGGTCCTGCACGACGATGTTGCCGTACTCCACGCCGTCCTGGGCGATCTCGCGTGCCGGGCCGACCAGCCCGCAGTTCTCCCGGGCCATCATATCCCCGACGTTCCCGACCACGGCGAGTTTGGCAAGGTCGATGTTCGTCGGGTCGATTGCCTTCGCAACCAGGTACGCGATACCAGCCGCACTCATCCGCGTAATCCCGTAATCGAGGCAGTTCACCCGGGGGTAGGCCGTGTCGCAGGGCTGGCTGATGTGGTGATCGAGGATCAGGACCTCGTCCGCCGAGAGACCGTGCGCCGACAGAAGGTTCTGCTGGCCGGCCCCTAGGTCGGTGAAGAGTTTTAAGGAACTATCCTTCGGAACGTGGCGCATTGCCATCGGCTCAAGCTGGCGGACGAAGATGGACTCGACCGGCATACCCTCGCGGGAGAGCGCCTGTGCGAGAATGGACTCCGTGCTGATGCCGTCGGCGTCGATGTGAGAGACGACCGTCACCGACTCCGCTTCACAGATCCGATCCGCCGCCCTCCGTACATCTGTTTCGAGGCCCATCTCCATAGTAGTGCGTCGCGAGATGTCAATAAAGCGTGGGTGCATGGGACTCTTTGGGCAGTCCTTCTTAAGGGTCTGTTTTGTTCCTTGTGTCGTTCTACACACACCCATGCAGGGATTTCTATCGGACAACTCCGTTCCTGAAACTGAAGGAACGTCGTTCCTCGGTGCTCGTGCTCCGGATGTTCCTTCCGTCGCATATCGCCTCGCACCGCCCCCGCCCCGGCGGGGCGGGTGGGGCTGACGAGATGTGCGATCTTGCGAGTGGAGACAGAGGATGCCCCCACGGTCCACTGTACCGGTTTTCCCCCGCTTCGGTCGCTTTGCTCCGTCCAAACCCTGTCCTCGCCCCCCGCCTCTTCAAAAGATATCTAAGATAATAGCACCATAGCACCGATCATACAACCTTTCCGGAGAGACGGTACATGGCGACAAACGAAATGCGTGAATTTCTGGAGACCGGCGTGATCGACGCCGGCAGGATGCGGGCGGTCGAGGGGAACGCTGTTGCGCTCGGCCATTCGTCGCTTTCGATGATGGAGAGCGCAGGGAAGGCGACCGCCGATGCCGTCCTTGCATATGGGCCCTCCCGCGTTCTCATCCTCTGCGGGAGGGGGAACAACGGCGGCGACGGGATGGTGGCGGCGCGGTACCTCCAGCACCTCGACGCGGTCGACGTCGTCTGCCCCGACTGCGACCCGATGACTCCTGCGGCCGCTGCTCAGGAATCCCTCCTCCGGCACTGCTCCGTTGTCCTTCACCGGGTCCGGTGTGCCGCCGAGACCGATCGGCTCGGCCCTCTCTTTACCGCAGCCGACGTCATCGTCGACGCGATGATCGGCACCGGGCTCTCGGGGGCGGTGCGGGAACCGTTTGCAACCCTTGTCGCCCGGGCAAACGCAAGCGGGGCACCGGTCGTCGCCGTCGATATCCCCACCCCCGGCATCCGGGCGGCGAAGATAGTATCGTTCCACCGGCCGAAGGTGGAGGGTGCGGATGTGGCGGATATCGGCATCCCCCTCGAAGCGGAGGTCTATACCGGTCCCGGCGACCTCACCCTCGTCCCGGCACGGGCATCCGGAGCCCACAAGGGCGCCGGGGGCGAGGTGCTGGTGGTTGGGGGCGGGCCCTACCAGGGGGCGCCCTACATCGCGGCGATGGGTGCGCTCCGCGCCGGGGCCGATATCGTCCGGATAGCCTCTCCCGCCTACATCCCCATGCCCGACCTGATCTACGAGCGCCTGGAGGGGAGGGTGATCACGAGCGATCACCTGGAGACGATCCTCCGGCTCGTTGAACGGGCCGATGTGGTTGTCTGCGGCATGGGCCTCGGGACCAGGAGCCATGACGTCGTGCTCGCCATCGCCGGGGCGGCGAAACGAGCGGTCTTTGATGCCGATGCGCTCGCCCTCCCCCTGCCGGCGGCTGAAGAGACGGTCTACACCCCGCACGCCGGAGAGTTCGCGAGAATTTTCCGGACGGAACCGCCGGCGGACCTTGTGGAGCGCGGCCGGTGCGTGAAGGCCGCCGCAACGACTGGGACCATCCTGCTCAAAGGTCCGGTCGACGTCGTCTCCGACGGGGCGCGGGTCAGGTTCAACCGGACCGGAACCCCTGCCATGACCACCGGGGGGACGGGCGACCTGCTCGCCGGTGTCACAGGGGCGGGCCTCTGCCATCTCCCCGCGTTCGAGGCGGCCTGCATCGCCGCGTACGCAAACGGCAGGGCCGGTATGCAGGCCGCGGAGGAGCGCCGGTGCGGGATGCTCGCCACCGATATGCTGGACTACATTCCGGAAGAACTCTTCGGGGGCGAAACACCGAAATAACGTTCCGGCCCGCTTCCGGTCACTCCGAGGCGCTCCCGAAAACGCCCTCTTTTATCCCCGAAGAACGAGAAGATCTCCTGCGATACCCATGAACGAGTCCGGCAAAGAGGGTAAGACCCCGGTCTTCACCCACATCGAGAACGACCGCGCGCAGATGGTAGACATCTCGGCAAAGTCCGAGGTCTCCAGGGAAGCGGTTGCAAGCGGGAGGATCTACCTGCGAAACGAGACGCTTCAGGCTATCCGGGAAGGGACCGTGGTTAAGGGCAATGTGCTTGCGACCGCACGGGTGGCGGCAACCCTCGCGGTGAAAGACACCCCGCGCATCATCCCCATGTGCCACCCGATACCTCTCGGGGGCATCATCATCGACTTTGCGGAAGGCGACGGCTATATCGAAGCGACCGCCCGCGTGAAGTCTTACGGGAGGACGGGCGTCGAGATGGAAGCGCTCACCGGCGTCTCCGTCGCTCTTCTCACCGTCTGGGATATGGTCAAGTCGGCGGAGAAAGACGAAAACGGACAGTATCCGGTCACCCGGATCGATGCCGTCCACGTCGTGGAGAAGCGCAAGGGTGTCTAGGTTTTCTTGCGGGCACCTTTCGCCGGCAAAAGGAATCTTTTATCTGTGTTCTCGCTAACCTGTTAGGAGCCACGGGATACGTCCCGGAAAGGAATGTGGCGGAAACGCTGAACCTGAGGTGATTAAAAGAATGGCAAAGTCAATGTATGCCTACGTTCGCGAGGCATGGAAGCGGCCCGGCAGGTCGGAAGTGAACGGTCTCCTCTGGGAGCGCCTCCAGAAGTGGCGGCGCGAGGGGAGTGTCGTGCGCGTTGAGCACCCGACCCGGATCGACCGGGCCCGCTCGCTTGGATACAAGGCCAAACAGGGCATCGTCGTCGTGCGGGTCAAGATCCGCCGCGGCGGCCGGAGAAAGCCCCGGTACATCCGCGGGCGCAGAACCGCACGCATGGGCATGCGCCGGATGACCCCGGCAAAGAGCCTGCAGCGCATGGCCGAAGAGCGTGCGTCCCGAAAGTTCCCGAACATGGAGGCCTTAAACTCCTACTGGGTCGGGGAAGATGGACGGGCCAAGTGGTTTGAGGTGATCCTGGTCGACGGTCATCACCCGGCGATCCAGAGCGACCGCAACCTCGCATGGCTTGCTAGCCCGGTCCATCGCGGCCGTGCGGAGCGGGGCAAGACCTCCGCCGGCATGAAGGGGCGGGGTATGCGGGCGCGCGGGCGCGGAACCGAGAAGACCCGGCCGAGCATCCGCTCCAACGCGAACCGCGGCAAATAACTACCTTCTTTTTTTATTAGATACGGTCTACCCACGATGAAGATCACAGACGCCAGTGTACATCCCTACCCCGCCGGCGACTCAACGCTTGCACGGATGGCGCTCGAAGCAACAGAACTCGGGTTCGATAGCATCGTCGCCATCGGTGGGGTAGGGCGTCCGTCTACCGGGCTTAAGGTCCTTCAGGGCGTCGTGATCGATGCCGCATCGCAGAAGGACATCCTCAGGCAGGTGCGCGAGCCCGCCGTCCGGCGGGCCGACGTGGTCTTCGTCAACGCCGGGGACACCTCTTTCAACCGGGCCGTTGTCGCGATCAAAGAAGTTCACGTCATCAGGAATATCCAGGCCACCCGGAGGAATGCCTTTGACCACGTCGCCGCACGGTCGGCGGCGGAGCATGGCGTGGGGGTGGACCTTTCGATGGCTCCCATCATCCAGTCCCGCGGGACGAAGCGCCAGAAGACGCTGGAGCGGTATGCGGACATTCTCTCGCTGCAGCGGCGCTACGGCTTTCCACTGACGATATCGTCGGGCGCACGCTCGATACTCGATCAGCGGTCGGTCCGGGAGGTCCGGGGTCTCTGTGCGCTCTTCGGCATGACGGGGGCGGAAGTGAGTGAGGCCTTCGCATCGGTCGACCTGCTCACCGAACCGAAACAGCCCGTAAGGGTGATCAGATGAAACCAAGACCGCCGGCGATGCGGACAAAGCGGCGTTACATCCTGGTGCGGGTTCTCCCCTATGGAATGGCTGCGGACCCAAAGCGGGTCTACCTCTCGGTCATCGAGGCCGCGTCCTCGCTCCTTGGCGATGCGGTCGTCGGTCTCGCACAACCGGCGGTGGTCTTCTGCGATGGTGGATATGCCGTGGTCCGGTGTCGACGGGGAACGGAGAAGGATATCGCGGCTGCGCTTGCAACGGTCACCGCGATTGGAAACGAGCGGGCCGCCCTCCGGACGGTCGCCACTTCCGGGACCATCCACGCACTGCGGCGCCGGATGAAGCCGATCCGGCCGCAGAATGAGGCCGGGGAAGCGGTGTTCGGGGAAACTTATTTCTCGGTGTATCACTATCCTCATCGAAAGGTTGATCTGGTCGAAAAAGGTATTAAGCATCAGAAGTCATTGTTTTTCACCGAAGCCGATTTGGAGGAACGATAATGCAACCACAATATCAAATGGGATATGACCGGGCGATCACAGTCTTCAGCCCGGATGGAAGGCTCTACCAGGTTGAGTACGCCAGAGAAGCAGTGAAGCGGGGCACGACGGCCGTGGGAATCAAGTGCAGCGAAGGCGTCGTGCTGATCGTCGATAAACGGGTGACCTCCCGTCTCCTTGAGCCGGCGTCCATCGAGAAGATCTTCAAGATCGACACACATATCGGTGTGGCATCTTCCGGCCTCGTCGGCGATGCGCGGGCTCTCGTGGACAGGGCGCGGGTCGAATCCCAGATCAACCGTGTCTCGTACAACGAGCCGATCAACGTCGAGATTCTCGCAAAAAAGCTCTGCGACCACATGCAGACTTACACTCAGTTCGGCGGTGCACGCCCCTATGGGACCGCTCTCCTGATTGCAGGGATCAGCGACGGGGAGGCCCGGCTGTTTGAGACCGATCCGAGCGGCACGCTGCTCGAGTACAAAGCGACCGGTATCGGGACGGGGCGGCCCGCGGTCATGAAAGTCTTCGAGGACGAGTACCGGGAGGATGCCGACTTCGCCGACGCCATAAGGCTCGGTATCAAGGCTCTCCATGCCGCCACCGAAGGGAAGCTTGACGTGAGCGCCATCGAGATCGGCGTCGTCTCTACCGAGGCCCGGGAGTTCCGGAAGCTGGAGAAAGAAGAAGTGAAGACCTACGTCGACCAGTTTGAAGAGTGAGCGGGACCCCCAATGATACCTCTGGATCAGGCAGTTGTAGCGCGGCTTGAGAGTTACGGAGAGCGGTTTGAAGTGCTTGTCGACCCCGATCAGGCCATGCGCATCCGGCAGGGGGAGGACGTCGAACTGGAGGAGGTCGTAGCGGCCGACTCCATCTTCTCGAATGCCGCTCACGCCGAGCGGGCGTCCGATGAGTCCCTTCTGAAGGTCTTCAAGACGACCGAGTTCGAACCGGCCGCACTCCGGATCATCAAGAAGGGTGAGATTCATCTCACCTCCGAACAGCGCCGCCACCTTATTGCAGAGAAGCGAAACCGGGTCATCACGTTCATATCGAGGAACGCCGTCAATCCGCAGACCGGTTTCCCTCACCCTCCGCAGCGTATCGAACTTGCCATGGAAGAGGCGAGGGTGAGCATCGACCCCTTCAAGTCCGTTGACGAACAGGTCAAAGAGGTGGTCAAGGCACTCCGTCCCCTCCTCCCCATCCGTTTTGAGGAACTTCGCATCGCCGTAAAGATTCCCGCGGAGTACGCCGCAAGGGCCTACGAGATCACGACTGCGGGGACACTTGAACAGGACGAGTGGCAGAAGGATGGTTCCTGGATTGCCGTCGTCAGGATTCCGGCGGGCGCCCAGGATGAGTTCTATGATCTGGTGAACAAAGTCTCCAAGGGAAATGCAGAGACCCGGATCGTTGAACGCATGTCGTGAGTAACTATATTAGTCGACAGAACAAAAATTAGAGGACATACAAGAGGTACGCGAAATGGCAAATCGCAGACAGAGTGCCAAGGGAAGGGTAGTCGGGAGTTCCGGGCGGTTCGGCCCGAGGTACGGCCGGTTTATCCGGAAGAGAATCAACCAGATCGAGGCGGTCTCCCGCGCGAGCCACGCCTGTCCCCGCTGCGATCAGGTGGCGGTCAGGCGTGAGGGAACGGGTATCTGGACGTGCCGCAAGTGCGGGTTTAAGTTTGCCGGCGGCAGTTACGTCCCCGAAACGCCTGCGATGCGTGTCGCTGCACGAAGTATCGAGCGTTCGCTGCAGAAGGAGGGCTAATCGGTCGTGGCTGCCTATAAATGCGCTCGTTGTAAGCAGAAAGTGGATATCGACGTCAATATACGTTGCCCCTACTGTGGGCACCGGATCTTATTCAAAGAGCGCGGCGCTGCAATAAAAGACCTGAAGGCTCGATGACGGTCGTCACGACGTCGCGTAAACCGGTCCCGGAAGTGCGTTCCCTCGCCCGGGATCTGGCGTTCGCGATCGGCGGGGAGTATGTCACCCGTGGCAAGGCGGGCATGGGCGACCTCATTTCCCTTGATGAGTCGGTTGTGATCGTCTCCCGGTCGGGTCCTTTTTTTCTCATCCAGGTCTTCTCGAATGAAGAATCGGTGGCGGAGATTCCTGTTAAATCGTTCACCGTCGAGGAGCGGGGCGGGGTGCTTGCCCGCGGGCTCTTCGTCTCGGACCGCTCCGTCTGTGAGGCGCTTGGGGGTCAGATCGCCGTCACGTTTGCCGGTGATACTCTTCCCGAGCACCGTATCGCCTTTGACGGGACACAACGAAAGCACTATATCCTGAAGGTTGTCCCCTGATGCACTCGGCAACGTTCCGGTTCACGGTCGATGACGTCCGTGCCCTTTATCTCTCCGTCTGTCAGGAGATGGGCGACGTAGGCGACCGTTCGTCCGTCCGTGTGCGGCTCGAAGGTGCCGATACGCTCGTTCTTGAGGTGACCGCCGCCGACATACCGGCACTCCGTGCGGCCCTCAACACCTGGCTGCGGCTGATCAACATCGCAATTGAGATGCGGGAGATCGTCGTAGCGACCTTGCCCTCTCGGGTCCGGGTGAAATGGGTCGCCGATGAACCCTGACGGCGTTCTCTTCCCCCGACCCTCACCTTTTATTGGTTTCACGCCCTATCATGTAGAGATAGGATGGGGGAACGGGGCGGCTCCCCGTTCGCCATGCGAAATATTGTTACCCATCTTCGTCCCATTTCAGGAGGGTCATGTATATGGAGAATATCCCACCGAAAGTCCAGAACCAGCTGGCGATGCTCCAGCAGATGCAGCAGCAGTTGCAGACCGTGGTCTCACAGAAAGCCCAGTATGAACTGACGATCCGCGAGGCCAGGCGGGCGGTCGAGGATCTCGGCGACGTCCCGGAGGATGCGGCTGTATTCATGAACGTCGGCAGCGTCATGATGCAGAAGAGCAGGGAGCAGGTACTCGCTTCCTTAAACGAGCGCATTGAAACGCTCGAGCTTCGGGTCAAGTCGCTTGAAAAACAGGAGAAAGCCCTGCAGGGCAGGTTTGAACAACTCTCTTCACAGGTCCGGGAGGCACTGGAAGGAAAGCAGAAGCCTCCCGAAGCTTCCTGAATTCAAAATCTTTTGGCGGGCAAAAAGGAGTGGGTTCATTACTCCTGCTCGCGGTCGCTCTTTCGCGTCCGGCAGACCAGGTTGATCGCATTGACCACTGCTTCGACCGACGCGAGGACGATATCGTCATTTGAGGCGCTGGCATCAAAGACCCGGCCCCGTTCGTCCTCGACGGCGATGGTGACATGCCCCAGGGCATCCGTACCCCCGGAGATCGCCTCGATGTTGAACTCTTTTAAGTGAACCGGAGCCGGGATGATGCCGAGGATTGCCCGCACGGCCGCGTCCACCGGTCCGTTGCCGACGCTTGAGAAGATGTGCTCGTCTCCGTTGACGATTGCCCTGACGCTGGCCGTCGGGATCACGTGGTTGCCGGTCATTATAGCGACGTCCTGGAGGTGCAGGGTCTTTTCATCGGGGGTAAGTTGCATGACGCTTTCGGCGATCTCGTAGAGATCAGCGTCCGTCACCCGTTTGCCCTTGCCGGCAATTGCCTTTACCCGCAGGACGATCTCGTCGAGTTGCGCGTCGGCAGGCTCTATATGCACCTCGGCCAGCATCTGCCTGACCGCATGCCTGCCCGCATGTTTGCCGAGTTTCAGCCTGCGCCGGTGACCGACCATCTCCGGGGTCATGATCCCGGGCTCAAACGTGTCCGACCGGGCGATCACACCGTGTGAATGGATCCCGCTCTCGTGAGCAAAGGCGTTTTCACCGACGATCGGCTGCGTGGCGGGAATGCTCATTCCCGCGTAGCGTGCAACGAGCCTCGAGGTTTCCACAAGACTCGCCGTTTTGATGCCGGTATCGATCCCGTAGATGGACGAGAGGGCCATTACCGTCTGTGCGAGGTCCGCGTTACCCGCCCGCTCGCCGATGCCGTTCACCGTCACCTGCACCTGTGAGGCGCCGGCCTCGACCGCCGCGATGGTGTT
Organism: Methanoculleus sp. UBA291; assembly: GCF_002499755.1. NCBI lineage: Archaea > Methanobacteriati > Methanobacteriota > Methanomicrobia > Methanomicrobiales > Methanomicrobiaceae > Methanoculleus > Methanoculleus sp. UBA291. The sequence continues at coordinate 35,726 of NZ_DANC01000060.1, forward strand.
TGCCACCGCAAGTCCGAAGTCGTTGTGGCAGTGGACGTCGATCGGGCAGTTCACCTCCTCCTCGATCCGGGTGATGAGGCGCTTCATGGCCGCCGGCGTGATCACGCCGACGGTATCGGGGACGTTGATGACCGTGGCCCCGGCCTCCACCGCAACGCGGTAGACCTCCATCAGGTAGTCCCAGTCGGTCCTCGTGGCGTCCATCGCGGAGAACATGCACTGGCCGACGTGGTCGCGGGTGTATGCGATGATATCGCCGGTGGCGCGAAGGACCTCCTCGCGTGTCTTCCGGATCGTGTACTCGCGCTGAACGTCGGACGTCGGGATGAAGACATGGACCAGATCGACGTCGCAGTCGATGCATGCATCCACATCGGCCGGGAGCGCCCGTGCAAGGCCGCAGACCCGGGCATCCAGCCCGAGACCCTTGATGGCTTTGACGATCTCGCGTTCGGCGGTGGAGGAGGCTGGAAAGCCTGCTTCTATGGCGTGTACCCCGATATCGGAGAGGTGCTGTGCAATTCCGAGTTTCTCTTCAAGCGTGAATGAGATGCCCGGCGTCTGTTCTCCGTCGCGCAACGTGGTGTCGAAAACGGTGACGTTCTTTTTCGCACGGCTATCGGTGAAGAAAACAGTACGCTTCAGCGTTCCCAGGTGCATCAGCGTTTGTAGAATTCATACTTATCCATTGTTTAAGGGTGTATTTATAGCCTGATGTCCCGCCCGTGCGGTACCTGAGAGATTTGACGAAATATTTAACTACTACTCGCTCTAACATTGTTAGAGCAGAGACCCGCCTTAACTCAGACTGGTAGAGTGCGCGGCTGTAGTATAGTCTTCGCTCTCGGGCGAACTGCGCGGCTACCGCGATGTCCCCGGTTCGAATCCGGGAGGCGGGATCCCCAGACAAAGAAGTGCCCAGGTAGTGTAGTGGCCTATCATGACGGCCTGTCACGCCGTCGACACGGATTCGAATTCCGTCCTGGGCGTCAAATTTTTTTTATCTCTGGCGTTGAACGAAGTGTATCTTCGCCGGGATGCTGCCGGTCGGTTCCTCCTTCGGGCATCCGCAGTCTGTAGATAAATATATATACCCGAATGCAATACCCGGTGTCATGCACGCTCTGGCGAAATGGATTGAGAGTGATTCTGTATTTGACACTCTGGGGTTACTCATCCTCGGAACCGGTCTCTTTGTTCTCGTAAGTTTGACGATATACGCCTGCGGGTTTCTGACCTGACGGCCGGAGTCCTGCCGCGGACCCCGGCGGCCTGGCCTGATACTTATTATGCATCCCCCTCAAATACTGTAAACAACGTTGTGTTTGTGGATGTGACCTGTGATGACTCTTGATCCACCGCCATGCCCGGAAGACGATTGTTCCCGTATGCAGGACCTGCGCGCTCTTCTTTCCCGACTCACTGACCCGGATAAAGCGGTTCGGGCGGAAGCGATGCACGGGCTTGCCGCAATCGGAAAACCGGCGATACCTGCCTGCATAGCCTTACTGCAGAACGACGACTGGAAGGTGCGCTACCGTGGGGCGGAAGCCCTCGGCCTCGTCGGTGACGGCGAAGCGTATGCGCCCCTCGTCGCGGCCCTCGACGACGCAAAAGACCATGTCCGTTATATGGCGGCGAAGGGCCTCGGCCTCGTCGGCGACCCGCGTGCGGTCGCGCACCTCGGGGTCATGCAGCACGACGAGAACGAGTTTGTGCGGCGGAGCGCCGCCCGTTCCCTCGGGAAGATCGGCGGTGAGGAGGCGCTCGGGGCGCTCCGGGCTGCCCTCAAAGACGAGACTGCCGACGGCGTTCGTGCGGCAATCCTTGCGGCGCTCCGCGATGCGGGAGCGGACGGGACGTCTTCTTCGTGACCCGGGTCGGTGATCCGGTCACATTTTTGCGACTATCACGGTGCTGTTGTCGGTGCTTGCCGCGTCCCTGGCGGCGGCGAGCAATTGCCGACATGCCGTGCCGGGCTCGTTTGCGAGCACAATCTTCTGGATGGCGCTCTCCGGGACGTAGTCGTGGAGCCCGTCCGAGCTGATGACGAGGACCGCTCCGGCAAGTTCCACGCGGTCGAGATCGACCTGCACCCGGGCATCCAGTCCGAGCGCCTGTGTCAGAATGTTCTTTCTCGGGTGGTGCATCGCTTCAGAGGGGGTGATCACGCCCGAATCCACCAGGCTCTGCACATAACTCTGGTCTCGCGTATGCCAGACGGACGATGGCGTGATGACGTGCGTCCTGCTGTCGCCCACCGTGCCGATCCAGCACCTGCCCGATTCGCCGACAATCGCTACCGAAAGCGTTGTCCCGGCGTCCAGGCGCCTCTCATGATTATACTCCCGAATCGTAGCGTTTATGAGATTGTATGCGTGTATAATCAGTTCCGGGGGCTCTATATCCGGGAGATTCTTGCGTGCAACCTCTGCGAGGACGGTGACTGCCGTCCTGCTCGCAACGTCCCCGCAGGCATGCCCCCCGAGACCGTCGGCGACGGCAAATATGTGATATCCCTCCACCCGGTCGACAAGGTAGGCGTCCTCATTTCGTTCCCGTCTCCCGATATCGCTCATCACCGCGTACCGGATTTCTGTTTCTCCCCTCGCCTGCATTGCACAGTGTTCTGGACGTTCTAGTGAATATTTTTTCGGTGAGATCTCTATCCAGGAGTATGCCAGGCATCTCTCAGGGAAATCCCCGTGAGAGTCCGTTCTCTTCCGCGCAACGGACGGCATACCCATACTCCCGCGCCGTGATCGGACGTTGCAGTGCCGCAAGCACCGGGCTCCCTCCTCTGTCGGCCGCCCTCCATGCCGGGTGATACTGGGCCATGATATTTACGTAGGAGTTCCGTGATATCTCTTCGGCAATAAATTTCATCACGATCTCGCTGTTTGCGAGATTTCCGGGGAGCACCAGATGTCTGATGATCATGCCCCGCACCGCGAGACCGTCTCTGACCTCCAGGTCGCCTACCTGCCGGTGCATCTCTTTCAGCGCGGCCTTCATGCGAGCGGTGTAGTCGGGGGCATGCGAGAGTTCCCACGCCACACCATCCCGGCCGTACTTGGCGTCCGGCATGTAGATGTCGATGACGCCGTCGAGGAGGTACAGGGTTTCCACAGAGTCGTAACCGCCGCAGTTATAGACCAGCGGGATGTGGAGGCCTTGGAGGGCGGCGAGGGCGACCGCACGGAGGATCTGGGGGACGACATGCGAGGGGGAGACCAGGTTGATGTTGTGGCATCGGCGTTCCTGCAGGCGGAGCATGATTCCGGCGAGGTCTTCGCATGAGACTGCCGGGCCGAATCCGCACTGGCTGACTTCGAAGTTCTGGCAGAATTCGCACCGCATGTTGCAGCCGGAGAAGAATATCGTTCCCGACCCGTATCTCCCCACCAGAGGCGGCTCTTCACCGAAGTGCGGGCTGTAACTTGAGACCATCGGGAAGAGCCCGGTCCGGCAGAACCCCCGCTCGTCTTCAATGCGGTTCACGCGGCACTCCTGGGGGCAGACGACACAGTCGCGGAGCACCTCGTGCGCGCGCCGCGCCCGCTCCTCAAGTTCGCCGCTCCGTGCCAGGTCTACGTAGCCGGGTGGTTGGGTTTGTTCTGCTTCAGCCATGGTCCCCCTCTTGATCTCGCAGAGATGAAGGTTTTCCTCTCTCGTTCCGCAGGTCTCGTCCCGGGCACGGACAGGTGGGTGTGCCCGGCCGCCCCGAACAATATTTTCTGTTCCCTTCCACCGTCGTCGAACCATTTCGATATCTTTATACGTACCGTAATAAATTTCTCATCGGCGGATGTTCGGTGAGCGTAACCATCTCCGGAGGCTGAGACCCACACGCGCCAGCACCCCTGCGGTCGTGAGATGATGCGGCATTAAAGATCAGTTGTATGGTGGCGCCTTCTACGCAACACGGCAGGCCGGCGAGAGCGACCGCGCAGTTTCGAACGTCCACGCTACAATTCTGATGGTCGCCGTTACCATCATCCTCGCCGCTCTTCTCCTGCTGACGGTGCTTGCGTTGATCCCGTCTTGGACGGAGCCTTTGCCTCCTCCGATCATCATAACCGGGGTTTCACACTACAGCGACGAGACCGGACAGTTGACCTATGCAAGCAGGGTTTTCCTCCTCAACAACGGCACCGCGGTCTACGAGAACGACGCCCTGAAAGCAATTTTCTATTTAAACGGCCAGAAGGTCTGTATCGTCCAGACCTTGAACGGCCACCTCCTCATACCGTCGCACCACTACGGGGTGAGATACATCAAAGGCGAAGGCTGCCGTTCCCCTTACTGGAACCCGGGCGAGGAGATGATCGTGGATCTTGCCGACTGTACACTTTATCCGAACGCAGAGGTCACCGTTGAGATCGTGGATACCCGGACCGGAAAGGTGATCTCGAAACACACGGTGCGGGCGTGAAGTCGACCGCGTCCCCTCGCCGGAGACCATGTATTTGTATCAGGACGTTCTCAAGAGAGTATTATGTTCAACTCGATACTCGTCGCCGTCGACGGATCGGAGATCAGCCGCCGTGCGCTTGAAAAAGCCGTGGCCCTCGCCCACGCCAGCAAGGCTCCATTGCATGCCGTGCACGTCGTTTCGACCGGTACGTATCCCGCTCTTCCTCTCGACGGACTCGAGCCTCCGGATATGGCAAGGCAGGCGCTTCTCGACTCGCTTGATCGGGAGGCGGACGCGATCCTTGCCGACGCGGAACGGAAAGCTGCCGCCGCCGGTGTCCCGATAACTCTCCACAAACGCTGGGGGCACCCCGGCGCGGAGATCACCGCTCTCGCGCAGGAACTCGGCACCGACCTCGTCGTGGTCGGGTCGCATGGCAGGGGCCGGCTCGACCGCTTCTTCCTCGGGAGTGTCAGTTCCTACGTCGTCGATCACGTGACCTCAGCGGTCATGGTCATCAGGACCTGACCCGCCGAACCTGGACGATCGGAGGATGCCGCGGGCGATGAGTCGTGCCACCCTGACCGGCTCGGGCACCCTTCCTTCGCGCGTGAAATCGTTGCAGAGCCTCGCAGCATCCGTGAGGGAGAGCCCATAAGGACGGATGAAGAGCACATACCCGGTATGTAACCGGACGGGCGTCCTGTCGCCGAGCCGCCGGTATGCAGCGAGCCTGCCGGCATCGTCCGGGAAGTGTCGGTGGATCTCCTCCGTGAGCCCCCCGGACTCCTCATAGGTGGTGATGACGACGGGGAGTCCGGTTACGTCCCGTACCGCCGCCGGGTCGATGATGTTGTACCAGGCAATGACGCTCCCGCCGATCATCAGGAGGTTGATGTCCCTGCGGGCAAGTCCGGTAACGATCTGGATGACCGCATCGGTGGCATCGGACCCTCCGACGGTCACCCGGGCAAAGGCCGCTCCATCGATCCGGAGGTCCTTTCGCATGACGACGCCGGCAAGGGTGGACTGCTCCCTCCCCGAGTAACTCTCGGCGATACCGAGGACCCGGAGCCCCGATTTGGCTACGTGCATACGAAGTCCTTATGAGATTTAATCAGATATAGTACACTAATGAACGTCGAGCGAGATGAGGTATGCATCTTCATCCCCACGCTGAACGAGGCACCGACGATTGGCAAACTGGTCGAAGCGTTCAGAGAACGAGGTTTTCTTAACATCCTCGTCATGGACGGAAATAGTACCGATGGTACACCCGATATCGCACGATCCGCAGGCGCGGTTGTCCGGACACAGACGGGAAAGGGAAAGGGCAACGCCATCATCGAGGCCGTGGAGGTCATCGATAAGCCCTATATCCTCATGCTTGACGGCGACGGCACCTACTCGCCGAACGACGCGGAGAGGATGCTCGCTCCTCTCGGGCGCGGATACGATCACGTCATCGGCAACCGCCTTGTCAATCCCGATGGGGCGGCGTTCACCCGGTTAAACCTCCTCGGCAATCAACTCCTCAACCTGATATTCAAACTTGCACATGGAAAAGACCTCCGCGACATCCTGTCCGGTTACCGCGCCTTTACGCTTCACTCGGTTCGGCAGATGACCCTCAAGGAGGCCGGGTTCGAGATCGAGACGGAGATGGCGGTCGAGGCAGTGAGGAACGGGCAGCAGGTCGCGGTCATCCCGGTTCGGTACCTCGCGAGGCCCGGCACCACCACGAAGTTAAACCCGTTCCAGGACGGCATCAGGATATTCTCGACCATATACCGGCTTGCAAAGATGAACAACCCGATCTTTTACTTCGGGATCATCGGACTTTTCATATCGCTTGCCGGGGGGGTTATCGGGGTTTATGTCGTGCTTGAATGGCTCAAGGACATCGAGCACCTGCCGCTCACCATCCTCACGGTCCTCCTGATCACCATCGGTTTCCAGATCTTCATGTTCGGCGTGATCAGCGATATGCTCCTCGGGTTCCACCGCGAGACCATCCACCAGATCGAGCAGTTACAGGCTCCCCCGAAGCCGCCCCGATAGGTAGAGGACCCGGCATGCGTACTCTGTGATCGAGGTGTAGATATACGCCTCATCCAGCGTTTTTCCGGCGGCAAACGTCCCGTGTCCGCGGACGATGACGATATGCCCCTCACGGAGCGCCCCGGCGACGTTTTTTGCAATCTCTTCGGTCCCCGGACTTCCGGTAACAACCGGGATCTCCGGGCAGAGCGCCCCGCCCTCGCTGTCGGCCGGCCGGACGAGATCGGCGTCGAGCGACGCGGCGACGGCATGGACAGGGTGGGCGTGGACGATCGCACGGTGCGGGGTCTCGCGGTAGACCGCCCGATGAACCCGGTACTCGCTTGAGGCTTCAGGTGGAGCGTCGCCCGTAGCAGGCACATAGACCGGCATCTCCCGGGCGTCGAGGTACGCGCCGGTCCGGGTGATGAAGAATCCGCCCTCGGCGCGCACGCTCATGTTTCCGAAGTTCGCTCCGACAAGCCCTTCGAGGAAGAGCCGCCTCCCTATCCGTTCAAACTCCTGATCCAGCATGCTTCCCACACTTCTTATTCATAGAACATTTCTGCGTACCTGGTGATATCGTGTGCGCCCGGGTTTGCCGGGCAATGCGGGGTATGCGCACTGGACTACAGCGCGTCCCCGGAGAAAAGGGCGACCTCCCCGCAGAATGTTTCCATTCGCGGGGAGCGCCTATGATGAGCGGCGCAGATGAAACCTGCCGGCGACGACGGGCGCGCGGCCCGTTCAATCGCCGCGCCCTTATACGTCACGGAACGGCGTGATGTCGCATCCGGTGCAGGGAAGGCACATCGTCCGGGCCTTCCGCGTATCCAGGTTGTTCTGTTTCAGGATCTCGCGCGTCATCTCTCCGAGCCGGATGAGACGCTCTTTTGACGGGCGATTCACGGTGATCTCACCGGCTCTGAGGGGCGAGGAGGAGATCGGCCGGAGCACCGGGATGACCCCCATCTCCGCGAGCCGGGTGACGCCTCTTCTAACGCACTCGTCGTCCTCTCCGAGACCGAGGAGGAAGTTCGAGTGAACGAAATTTCTCTGAAAAACGTCCACCGCTTCCGCCAGTGCGTCGAGAATGAACTCAAGAGAGAGTCCGGGGCAGACGGCGCGAAAGATCTCCGGGTCCATCGTTTCGACGTTGTACTTGATCTCGTCGGCACCTGCGGCCCGGAGTTCCCGTGTCGAGGTTGCCGTTGGATAGACCGAGACGCCGATGGGAAGGTCGTACCGGGCCCGGAGCGCCTTCACCACCGCGACCATCCTCTCCACTTCCTTCTCCGGGGAGTCGGCAACGCCGCTTGTGAGGGAGATTGCACGGATGTTTCCCCGGGAGGCTGCCTCCTCGACCATCCGTACGACGGTATCTGTATCCTTTATCCCCCCGTTCAGTTTCGGGACGGGGCAGAACCTGCAGTTAAAGGTACAGCGCTCACTGACGGTGATGTACGCCTGTTCCGGGCAGTGACAGAGCGGCTGCTCCAGGCGGCCGTGTGCAACCGTCTCCCCGTTCAGGAGAACGGCAACGCGGTCTCCGTCCGGGACTACCCGAAGCGGCGCGCCGCTTTTGATGGAGAGCCGGACCCGCCGGTCTCCGGAGACGAGGAAGAACGATGACCCGCCGGCTCCCGGGCCTGCCGTAGCCGTTGTTTTTAAAGTTTTAATGAGTTCTTCGTCGATGCTTGCTGCCCCGATGCTGACGAGCAGTGCCTTCTCCTCAAGTGTCATCTCCTGCAGGTTCCTCCTTTGTTGTTCCATCTGGTTCTCCTCGGCGCTCTGCTGGCTTGCGTAGTGTTCACAATTGTGAATCCATAGGAAATAGTGGAGATGAGGGCATATATTGGTTGTTGTCAGGGAGATTCTTGCCGCATTCGGTGGATTGAAAGGGCGGCACTGCGCCGGAATGCGGAAAAAATTGCCCGGGAGTCAACAGTAAAGTAGTAAGGGGTTGTATGATAGTATGGAAGTTTCATAAGTGTGAACGTCCCTGCCAAGGTGGCGGAGTGGCTACGCGGTTGACTGCAGATCAGCTGTATCCCGGTTCGAATCCGGGCCTTGGCTCTTCTTTTGTTGAAACTCGTTTGCACGGCGGTAGGTGCGGGACGGGAAGCCAAAAACGGCTGAAGTTATGCGCCGGGCCCTCAGGGGCGGGATAGGCCCCTGAGGGCGGCATACTAAAGATTATTCTCAGGGGTTGCTCGATTCTGGACCTGTGCCCGGACATCCCGGTCATTTGAAGACGCCGTCGGAGACACCGCGGCGCAAAACGATATTCGATGAATCCGGGAGAACTTCCGCAACGGGTGAAACCGCAAAAATTCACCTGCGACGGGGGGAGGATGGGGCGTCTTTGGGAAGAGCAGCCGTCTCCTCTCACGGGGAGAGGTTGAGACCAGCCTCGTAGTGGGGCGGCGCGCGATGCACCTCGTCGATGAGGGTTGTATCGAATATCCGCTTCTCAGGGATGGGGCCGGAGATGTATCCTGCCGCGGCAAGAGCCTCCACAAACCTCATCGTCGATGCGATGTACTCTCTCGGGAGTGCGGCACAGTACTTGGGGGAGATCGTGTAAGCCTCCATCACGAACCCGGGATCAACCATCCCCCCCGTCACCCTGGAGACGATCCGGGCAGCCCCATGCGGATCGTGCCGGATAAACTCGCACGCCTCTTCGTGGGCCCGAAGGAACCGGGAGAAGAGGGCGGCATGTTCGGCCACCTCTCCCGCGGCGATGATGCCGTAACTCGGGTTGTAGGGCCAGACGACATCCGCGGGCATGACGATCCTCGCGTTCGCGTAGCGGCGTGCGGTCACGGCAAGCGCGGGTGTTCCCGCCGCCGCTGAGATCTCCCCGTTTAAGAGTGCATCCGGGATGAAATCCGCCCAGGGGTAGTTAATCACCCGGATATCGTCTATCCCGTATCTTCGGAGGAGATCGTTGACGATGACGTCGTGGATCGATCCTTTCGGAGGGCACCCGATGGCGGTCCCCTTGAACTGTGAGAGAAATGCAGGTACGCCGGCGCACTCGTCGAGGGCTTTCCACTCTTCCCCCGCAATGCCGACGGTCCCCTCGATGTGGCCCCCGGCGATGCACCGGAGCGCGGCGCCTCTGTCGATCCCGATGATCACCGGCGGCAGGCCGATATAGCCGAGATCAAGGCTCCCCTCCCGCATTGCGTTTACGATATCCGGGCCTGACGGGTGGAGGGTCCACTCTGCCTGTATGCCGAGCGCCTGCAGGGTCTCGGTTCCCTGCAGGACGAATGAGGTGTGGTAGACGGTGGAGAGATACCCGATCCTGAGTCTGTTCTCCTGGTATGGCATTCAATCACATCCTTGGATCTCTCTTCGGTCTTTCCGATAATTGAACCGGGAGGCGAATCTCTTTTTCGGCGGTTGCAGGTGCGATCTTCCGCATACGGCGGTCATGGGGAGGGACCCGGAAGCAGGAATGTGCCGGGGCGTCCTTGAGAAAAACCGGTGCTCCTCTCCCCGACTCTCCCGGAACCGTGTCTCTTCACATTCCGGACTCTTCGTTTATTTGTTCCTGATGAGCCATTTTTCGAGATCGATGCTTATGATCGTATCAATCTCCATTTCTCTCTCATTCTGGGCTGCGTTTTCGATGGATAGCCCGAAATGGCAGAGGCTCCTCTGTCGTGGTAAATGCTGGCTTTGCTGGACACTCTGGTTGATTTGTTTGGTTTTATGCAATTTTATCACCTCTGGAACGTCCTGTTCTCGTGTCCGTTCCGTTCGGTGCAGCGACTCTCTCCTGGTTGCTCTGTCTGCGTCCCCAGGAAGGAACCCACAATCGAATTGTATACTTTCTTCCTGCGTGTGGCGTAATTCGCATTCGGGGAGCCTCTTCACAATTGTGAACGCTGATTCGTTACGCACACTCTGTCATAAGCATTGGGAAGACGGCAAAATGTAGCGGCAATCCCCTCGTGATATGACCCGGAGTATCCCGACAATCCGATGTTTTACTTTCTGGTATCGTTTCGTTTTTTTTCTCCCGGCAGATATTGCCGACATGCCAGTGGATATATTCGCGGAAGGCTTACATAGGAGACAGCCCACAGCGGTGGACCGACCTTGCCAGGGTGGCGGAGTGGCTACGCGGTTGACTGCAGATCAGCTTTATCCCGGTTCGAATCCGGGCCCTGGCTTTTCTCTGCCCGTGCTGGATGCCGCGCTTTTGTATGATTTCTGTCTGGCGTGTCGGGATATTTGACGCTTGCTACTCCTGCGGATTGGCAAATGAACGGGTAAAATCCGCCTCTTTGAAAAGGTATAAGTGTTTATACCGCCATTCTAATTAATGGCGTTCACAATTGTGAACGTA